>JBBSNE010000113.1:0-7934 GCA_038232815.1 Euzebyales bacterium
CCGCTGCCTCGTCCAGTACCGCCTGAGCATGGCGCTGCTGCCGGTCAGTCTGAGGAAACGCCAGATAGACGATGTTGGACTTGCCGATGCCAACTCCTGATGAGCGCATCGCGGAGAGGAACCCTCCCTCGAAGGAGGGTTCGTCGATCACCGACCATGAGGTCGGAATCTGTTCTTTGCGCAGCTGCCTGCTTATCTCGGCCAATTTTTCGGTCAGCCGTTCGTCCTGGTCATGCCGCAGGCCGACGATCTTGACCGATCCCTTGGGATAGGTCATGTCCCTCAGGAACGAGCCAGCTCGGTGCAGCTGCTGGGCGTCATCGATTGGGGCGAGGACCCGCGGCCGCCACCCGCGCTCAGCAGACTGACGCGACTCGACCGCACGCTGCGACGCCCACTGGGCGATCGTGTGGAAGACGTCACTGCGGACGTCGCTGAACGGAGAGTTCATGTCACGACGCAACAATGTGACAAAGACAGCGGTGATGGCGACCACGGCGATGACTGCAAACAGGGGGTTGACCACCACCATGGCGACGATACACCCCACCGCCCCGATCAGGGGCACGATGCGTGGGAACCTCAGGGTCGGGCGGAAGGTGGGAAGGTCCAGGGTTGCCTCAAGGAAAACCACGATGTTGATCGTGCCGTAGGCGATCAGGAAGAACAGGGTGATGATGGGAGCAATGGCGTTGAGGTCACGCATCATGATCGCCGCCAGAGCGATGACCGCCGTGACGGTGAGGGCGTTTCGTGGCTCCCCGCCCCGGGTGCGCCGTGCGAACCAGGCTGAACCGGGTGCCAGATCGGCCTCCCCCAAGGCCTGGAGGATTCGTGGCGCGCCCACGATCGAGGCAAGCCCCGAGGAGAACGTTGCTCCGAGCAGTCCCCCCAACACGGCCGGGCCCCAGGCGGAACGTTCCACCATCACCAAGTAGTTGCTGACCAGTTCTTGTGAGGATGCTGACCGTGACAACCAGTAGGCGGCGGCCAGATAGATGACCAGCGTGATACCGACGGCGCTGAGTGTGCCCAGTGGGATACTGCGCCGTGAGTCACGCAACTCACCGGACAGGTTGACGCCGGCCATGATCCCTGTGGTCGCAGGGAAGAAGATGGCGAAGACCCCCCAAAAGCCGATGCCCTGAAAGTCGTTCTCGGGTGACCCCGGGTAGGTCCCCCATGCGGTCGGCGCAAAGTCCATCGAACCCGTGAACGCCGCCCCCACAACAGCCACGATCGACCCGACGATCAGGGCCAGGATGACGTACTGCACGCGGAAGGCAAATCCTGCGCTGACCGACGCGATGGCGAACAGCGCCACGAACGTCAGCAGGTCGACGGCCAAAGCCGAATGGGTCGGGAAGATAAAGGCCCAACCGCTCCGGAACCCGAACACGTACAACGCGATGGCCAGAGTCTGTGACAAATACAGCGGGACACCGATCGCCCCGCCAGCCTCAACCCCGAGGGAACGCGAGATGATGGCATATGCGCCGCCGCTGCCCAGTCGTGTGTTGGTGGCGATGGATGCGATGGACATGCCGGTGGCCCCGCTGATGGTGAAGCCCAACAGGATGATGATCGCGGCCCCGGCCAGACCAGCGTTCCCCACGACCCACCCGGTGCGCAGGTACAGGATCACACCCAGGATCGTCAACAGCGTCGGGACAAAGACGCCCTCGAAGGTGCCGTACCGACGGGGCTCGGACTCAACGGCAGGGGTCACAGCGATTGCGACACGCTAACCGATCCCCCTACTCCCCCGCTGAACCGCCCTCAGCCCTCAGATTTGCGTGCCCGGTAAGCCGCAACGTTTGCGCGATTGCCACAGTTGCCGACATCGCAATACCGCTTGGAGCGGTTGCGCGACAGATCCACCAGCACCGCGTTGCAATCCTCCGCAGCACAATGTTTTAGACGTGACAACTCCTCACCGCGGATAAGGTCGACGATCGCCAGGGCAACCTCGACACTGATCCGGTCGGCCAGGGGCGACTGCGCGTCGATGCCGTGGACGTGCCAGCCCCACCCGTCGTGGCGGACCAACTGCGGGAGTGCCTGGTACTCGCGCAACAACGCATTGACCTGGTCGACAGCCTGGTCGCCATCGACATCCCATAACCGGCGTAACCGCGACCGGATCGCACGGACGGCCGCCAACTCCCCCTCGTCATGGGTGCGCGAACCGCTGTATTGGTGCTCGACCACATATGCCTCCAACGAGTCCAGATCGGCCAACTCGTCGGTGCCGCTGTCCGAGGCGTCAGACATGGTGTTCGCCAGCGCCGCCGCCGCCAACAACGACATGCTGGTGTCATGGGCAAACAACATGTTGACTCCTGACATCGGGCCAGCTAGTGTCACTAGCATAACCGCACTTTGCTCCTGACCTCAGATCGAGACCGACATCATGTTCACACGGGCAGCACCCCGCTCCCCCGCAGCCCCCCGCCACAACGGCGTTGGGCTGGCGGTGCTGTCCGCCGCGACCTTCGGGGCGGCGGGGCCCTTTGCCAAAGCCCTGTTGGACACCGGTTGGTCCCCAGGCGCGACGGCGTTGGTCCGCATTGGCGGAGCAGCGCTGGTGCTTGCCGTCCCCACGGTGGTGGCACTACGGCGAAGTCGCCCGCCCCTGCATTCTGTCCGGCCAGTCGTGGTCTACGGCGTCATCGCCGTTGCCGGCGCCCAGGTGTCCTTTTTCAATGCGATGCAATATCTGTCGGTGGGGGTGGCCCTGTTGCTTGAGTACCTGGCCCCGGTGCTGCTGGTCGCACTGGCCTGGGCGCGATCGGGGCGGCCTCCTGGGGTCCGGACCGTCGCGGGCGCCGGCGTGTCCCTGGTGGGTTTGGTGCTAGTGCTGGACATCGGGGGTTCGGTGGACATGGACATCGTCGGGGTCGCATGGGGGCTTGCCGCGGCGGTGTGTCTGTCGGCATATTTCCTGGTGTCGGCCAACAACCCCGAGGGGGTCTCCCCCGTCGCATTGGCCGGCGGCGGTCTGGTCGTGGGTGGGATCGCAATCGCGGCGTTGGGTGTCCTGGGCATCGTCCCGCTGCACGTGTCCGCGGATCCGGTGGCAGTGGCCGGAATGATGACCAGCTGGGTGGTGCCCGTCATGTTGTTGGTCGGCGTATCGACCGTGGTCGCCTACCTCAGCGGAATTCATGCCGCCGGACGTCTGGGCTCACGGGTCGCCTCGTTCATCGGTCTGACCGAAGTGATGTTCGCGGTCCTGTTCGCATGGCTGCTGCTGGGCGAACTGCCGGCGGCCATCCAACTGCTGGGTGGGGTGTGCATCCTGGTCGGCGTCACGCTGGTCAACGGCGACCGTGAAGACCCGATGACCCAGCAACAACCGGCGCGCAAATCCCCCACCGAGCCACTCTGCGTTCAGCCCCTCGGCTGACCCGGTCAGTGACAGGCTTCTGAGGCCGGAAGGTCCATCGCCGGGCTGTGATCGAAAAAGCCGGTTGGTTTCAGTGTGAACCCGATGCTGGCGACGGGCATGACCGGCCAGTCCTCCAAGCTGGGCAGGTGGTTGTGGCCCATGACATACCAGACGACGACATCGGTGTCGGTGACCGACCGGTTGGCCTTGGTCCACTCCGGCAGCCCCTCCCCTCCCGCGTGCTGGTTGGGGTAGTCACCAGCCGCCCAGTTCTGGGTGGGGTCATAGGGCGTGACCCACAGATTGCTCCACATGTAGCCCGCCCGTTGGCGGATCGATGACTCCTCGGTTGCAAACGGCAGGATGTTCTCGCCAGCGACCAGTTTGTACCCGGTCGGTTGTCCCGTCTTGTTGGTGCGTTCGGTGCTAACGATCTTCCAGTACCGCCCGGTCATCGGGTTGATGTTTCGTTGCGCGTCCTGCTCGGTCGCAAGCGTCGTCTGCTCGCCGTAGAAGGCGTTGCCCCAGGGATTCTCCTCAGGGGGCGCGGGGACGGTGTTGACCTCGACCACCGAGTTGTTGACCCCGTCGATCTGGGTGTCAAGCCGCATGCAGAAGAAATGCTGGTGGTTGGGTCCGTACAGGTTTGCCCCCAGACGGGTCCCATAGCGGCTGTCCTCACCGTCATCCAATCCTCCCGTGGAGAGGATGCCGGTCAACTTAATCTCATTTTCGATGCGGCCGTCCTGGTACAGATACCAATAGATCGCGTATTCGTAGTTGCCGACCGTGGCGATGAACGACACCACCAGACGCCGCAGACGACGTACCTCGACGGCCTCGGTGCGAAAGTCGGTGTGCTTCCATGAGATCCCGAAGTCTTCCTCGTGAATGCAGATTGCCTGGGGGATCCGCATGATCTCCCCCGCCGCGTCACAGACGTGGGCGTCCAGGTAGTGGATCTCCCCCAGACAGTCACACCCCAGGGTCAACGGGTTGGCCAGCATGCCCAGGCCATACTCCCCCACGTCGAATGCGTTCTTGCGGGCCTGCGTAGAAGAGGGGTCGCCGTAGGGCACCGTCATCTCACACATCGACGCGCGATACAGCAGCGGCCGGACGTCGTCACCGTCGGTGTAGGTGATGGTGTTCAGCACCAGCCCCTCGCGGGTGGTCCATCCAATCCGAAAGTTCCACTTCTGCCAGCTCACCTGGTCACCCTCGATGGTGAAGCTGGCGCCCTCGGGTTGGGTGATCTCCAACGGTTTGACCCCGTCACGGGGGTTGTCCGCAAACGCCCGGGACCACTCGGCGGATTCGTCGGGTACGGGCAACACCCGTTCATCATCGATGCGGACGACCTTTTGCTGGGCCAGGTCCACCATCACCATCAGGCCGTCGATGGGGCGGGCGTACTGGTTGTCCCCCGGTGCGTCGTGGACCCAGACCAGCCCCCGGATAACACGGCTGCCGGTCTCCAGGTCATCCCCGTAGTTGCCGGCGGACCACGGATCGATGGTGACCAGATCCATGTCGGTGATTCCACGTTTGGCCATTGCTGCCTGGAAGTCGGGGTTTTGACGTATGACGTCCTCGGCCTCGAAGAACTCATCGAGGATTACCGAGGGTTGTACCCCCTCCAACCGATCCCATGTGGTGATGCCTTTAGCGGTCAGAGAGGCCGTCACCTCATGGGTCGATCCGTCTGCGTTGTCCAAGATGACGGCGTCTACGGCTCGCTCGAACGGGCTACCCGGTTGGAAGTTCAGCACCTCGTCCTTGGGGGGTCGGTGCAAGTTGACGCTCCCAAAGCGCATCTTCGGTCCGAACCGTGCATCGTCCTTTATCAATGCGACCGCGGTCGCCGACTCCTGCTCGCTAAGGCGGTCCAGCGGGTGTGTGGCGGTCAGTTCGATGACGACGTCTGACATGTCGATGTACCTCTCGTTCGGGTGGATGGCAGGGTCGGGTCTTGACTCACGGCGCGCCAAGCGCGGGGGTGGTGTCCGTGCCGCTGTCGGTCCGTTCACGTGCGGGCTCGCCGACCTCGACGGGATCCCCGCCCTGACCGTGGGGCAATACGACAGCGATGATCGACGCCAACAGAGCGATGCCGATGACCCATGCGGACTTTGCCAGGAAGAAGCGGTGGCTACCGGCAAAGGCGTAGTACAACCCCACCATGGTCAGGATCAGACCGGCCACGGCAACGGGGTGGCCAGCCCGACCCAGTAGGTAGCGATGGCCTGCGTTCGTGCGGCCGGCGGGCCCGAACAACCGGTTGCAGATCAACAGCACGTGGTATGCCGCGTAGATCAACAGCCACACATAGGCCCCCGCAAAGATCCAGTCGGTGACATTGGCGCTGAACAGTGCGGCCGCCGTGGCCACGATCGCAAAGGTGACGGTGGCGAGCACCGGGGTCTGGTATCGGGCGTTCAACGTTCCGAACGGACGTGACAGCGGGCCGAAGAACAGGCCCTCACGGGCCACCCCGAACAGGATCCGCGGAATAGCGGCGAATGCCACGGTCATCGACCCCAGGGTCGCCATCACCGATGCCAAGGCCATCAGCGCACGCCCGGTCCCGCCGAACATCTGCTCGCCCACAACCAATTGGGGGCAGTTGCCCTCGCATTCCACGCCGGCCAGTTCAGCCCAGGTACCGCCGCCCGACGGGGTGGTACCGGCGACGCCCAACCCCATCAACCATGAGGTCCCCAGGATGACCAACAGACCGATGACGATGCCCGCCGGCAGGTTGCGGCGCGGGTTCTTGGTCTCCTCTGCCAGCGGTGCGACGAACTCGATACCGACGAAGGTCCAGAACCCCAGGACAAGACCGGTGGCCAGCAGTCCGCCGCTCCCGAACCACTGCAGGGCCCCGGCTCCTCCGGTGTCGAGGTTGGCGCTGGACCATGCCCCGACATCGGAGAGTCCGAGGAACCCGGCGATGCCGAACAGCCAGCGGATGCCCAACATACCGATCAGCAGCGCGGCGCTGACCCAGGCGGCCGTCCGGATCCCCAACAGGTTCGGTATGACGGCCAACACGGCGAGCACGACGATGAACAGGTTCAAGTTGCCGTCCTGATTGAACAGCGCCTGCAACCCCAGACCGCCGGCCGCGGTTTCCCCCGCGCCTGCGAACACGAACATGCCCGCGAAGGTGAACGCCAAGAAGACGCCGAGAAACTTGCCTGTGGTCCCCCCGAAGATGTTGCGCCCGTATTCATACAGCGCACCGGCCTTGGGATGTTCCACCGCCAGTTCCGCAACGGAAAGGCCCAACAGCAGGTTGATGATGAACGCAATGAATATCGCGACGGCGAATGACAGCCCCAGGCTGAAATAGCCGTTGAAGTCACTGACCAATGTCGTCGAGGCGACGACCAACGCGACGCCGGCGACGAACACCTCAAAGGTGCCGATGGACTTGGTCAACTCTGTTGACGCGCTGTTATCCCTGAGTGACATGTCGCTCCATTCGATCGCACAATTGTCAGTGACGATGCACTTGGGCATTCAACATCGCCTGGCCACCCGGGACAACACCTGTTTTGGTTTGGGGTCACCTTTCTAAAATAGTCGTCTGTGTGACGGAACGAAACGGCATGCGCAAGCGTCCATGAGATACAACACACCCGCGCACAGGCGCGAGCACAGACGAGGACACCATGGCATATTCAGGCTTGTCGCCGATCCCCGCAGGCGATGGACCACCGGCTCGCTGGTCGTCGGGATCGATCGTCGCAGTCGCGCTCGTCGGCACGTTGATCGCCACTGGGTTGGTGGTCACACGACCACAGGTCGCTGGGGCGTCACAGCATGCCGAGTTCGCCCGCCAACATCTGTTGGACGTACGCCGAACCTATCCCGAGGCCCTGGTGACCGACGGGCAAGGCGAACTGCACCGCCCCGACGGGGAGGACGTGCCGGCCATCCTGCGTGGCGCTGCTGATCTTGGGGACCCCAGCACGTTCGCGGCGGCCCTTGGCGTGCTGTTGGAGCGTGATGGACAGGTGGTCGGGGTCTCACGGCCCGCGCCGGAGCGTACCGAACGCAACGCACCGTCAGCCTTTGCGCTGAGCGTCCCGGAACCGTCCATAGGACCCGGGGATGCCTCCGACGGATCGACGGCCTTCCCGGTGCCCATCGCGCCCCCCTCAGAGGAGGGCATTGTGGGGGGCGGGGGGTATATCGACGGGATCTACGGAACCGCGGTGATCACCGGTGATCTGTCCGGGGACGGCCTGGACGACGTGGTGCGATGGTCAAACTCGGACACCGCACGTCCTGGTACGCAGACCACGCTCGAAGCGGTTCGGGGCATCGACGGAACCACTGTCTGGCAGGCAGCCATTGCAGGTGACGGCGCGATCGGGGTCGCCCTGCAGGCGGTCGGGGACATCACCGGCGACAGCCTGGCCGACGTCCTGGTCAGCACGCAGGAGTTCGAGGAGCAGACCGAGGATGAGTGTGACGCGGACGGGTGCAGCTACTCCTCCACCTTCACCTGGCGTGTCCAACTGCGTGACGGGGC
>JBBSNE010000114.1:0-7925 GCA_038232815.1 Euzebyales bacterium
CAGCCAACTGGCGAAAGGTCCAGCCAGGCCGTGCGATCAAGGTCCTTCCGGGCCGGGGCCACCAGTACTCGCCCCGCCCGCTGACCAGTTCGACGTCGATCGTCCACCATGTCCGTGCCATGCGCGTAGCATCGCATGCCATCCGGCGACCCGCTCCGTGGGGGTCTCGCTGACCATCCCCCGACCGTCGGTTGATGTCCTGAAGCAACTGGACAGTGCCGGGTGATCGACAGTTCCTCGGCCGCCGCCAGCACCGCCATAGAACAGTGGCTGCGACGTCTGATGATTCGCTTGACGCTGGATGAGGTGTACTCAGAGGATCCTGACCTACGACCGGATCAGGACGCTGTCGCGGCCATGGCCGAAGAGATGGGCCTGAACCCTTTGTGAGCGTCGTGGTCCTTGACAGCCATGGCCTGACCGAATGGGCCGCGCGGCGACCTTCACAGCGGCTACTTGCGGCGATGGAGGCTCGGTCGTGGATGCCGTAGTGGCCGCGACCGCCCACAAGGTGTCGGCGACGGCGGTCTTGACCAGCGATCCCGCGGATCTCACCACCTTGTTGGCCGATACCCAAACACGGGTTGTGGCCGTGTGAGTTCAGTCGCTGACTCGGGGTTCGTCACGGCAGGGGTCAGGGGTCCAGGCCAATGCGGGCACCCAAGACGTCGCGGAGACTGACGATGCCGATCAACCGGTTGTCGGCAACGACGGGAAGGTGGCGAAAGCCCTGACTCATCATCGTCTGCGCCGCGTCCGAAGAGTCGGTGTCGGGGCTGGCAGTGACCGGGTCGGGCGTCATCCAGTCCCGCACTCTGGCGGTGGTCAGGTCCTGACGAGCGGCTGCACACCGCAGAACATCCCGTTCGGTGAAGATCCCCATCAGCGTTGTGCCCGATACGATCACGACCGACCCGAACCGGCCACGCACCATGACCTCCGCCGCTTCGGCCACTTCCGCCCCCTCCGAAATGGTCTTCACTTCAGCCGTCATGAACTCGTGCAACGCCGTCATCAGCCGCTCCCGCCCAGCTCATCGGTTTCCCCCTGGCCCGGCGTGGCGGCCGGCTCTTCCAGGTCGGCGTTCAGCTGACGCCATAGCGCCCCCGACCACCCGCTGACCGAGGGCCATTCGCGCCAAAAGACCTGCAGGGTGGCCGCGTCGAACTCGTCGGCGGCTTCTTCAGCGGTGTAGTCCCTGGCCACACCTTTCAGTACGTCCAGTGCGTTGATCAGCTCGGCCGCCGGATCTTCCATCCCTGCGAACATTACACCAGGCCCAAAACGAATCAGCCTGACGGGCCGGGTCTCACAGCCCGAACTGACTCTGCTGATGGTCTGGAGCAGACTGCCGCTATGACTTGGAGCGATCCGGACATTCAGACCGTTGCGCCCGAAGTGATCCGGGTACCGGTCCCCCTGCCCCACGACGCCCTGAAGGCCGTCAACGTCTACATGATCGAGGGTGACACCGGGGTCACCCTGATCGATGCGGGATGGGACTCGCCACTGGCGCTGCAGGCGGTCAAGAACGGTCTGGCGTTCCTTGATGCCGACATGCCCGACGTCGAGCGGATCCTGGTCACCCACGTCCACTACGACCACATCGGTCAGGCCACCGCACTGGGTCGCGCCGGCGCTGGCGGGTACTGGCTTGGCAAGGGAGACAAGTCGACGTTTGACCACATGACCACCGATCCCCAGACCAGTAGGGCCAACCGAGTGGACCTACTGCGGCAACACGGCGCGGTCGAGTTGGCCGACCAGGCGGGCGACACGTTGGCGATGATGGCCGAACAGGCCGTGGACTGGGACCAGCCCGATCGCTGGATGATCGATGGCGACGTCCACACCAGCCCCACCGGTGACGTCCACGCCCTGGCCACCCCAGGTCACACCGCCGGGCACATGTGCTTTCATCATCCCGACAAAGGACTGCTGTTCGCCGGGGATCATGTGCGTTGGCGGACTTCCTCACCTCGCTGGCCCGCGTTCGCAACCTTGACGTTGACGTCGTGCTGCCAGCCCATGGTGAGGTGTTCAGCGACCTTGCGGGGCGAGTCGATGCGTTGACCGCGCATCACGAAATCCGGCTGCAGGCCTGCCTCGACGCCATCGCCCCTGGCAGGGATGTTACTGCCTACGCCGTCGCCACTGGACTGCCATGGACTCGACGCCAGACCGCGTTTGACGAACTGGATCTGTTCAACAGGGCGCTGGCGACCTATGAGACCGCTGCGCACCTGGAGTTGCTTGCTAAACAGGGTCGGCTCACGCGCAATGACTTCGGCGGGGTTGTCAGTTTTGGGCGCTGACCGTGGTTCGGAGGGGGTTCGTGGTCAACCAGTCATCCGGGTCCAGGGGATGACCCAACGCATGCCCCTGGCCATAGCGAACACCCAGGACCCGTAAGGCATCCCGATCGACAACGTCTTCGATCCCCTCGGCGACCAGGCGGGCCTCGGTTGCACGACCGAATTCACGTAGGGCTCGGATCATCGCCTGCCGGGCGCTGTCGTCCGCCACGCCTTGGACGATTGATTTGTCGATCTTGATGATGTCGGGCTGCACCCGTAACAACCGCTGCAAACCCGAATATCCCGACCCCGCATCGTCAACGGCGATCTGCACACCCCGTTCGCGCAGCGGGATCAGTTGCTCGACCACATCCCCGTGGAGTAGCGGCGTGTGCTCGGTCAACTCAAGGACAACGCGTGTGCCATCGACCGCCTTCAAGGCCTCCAGCAACCGAGGTGATGACACCAGCCCTGGGCTGATGTTGATGGCCAGATAGGTCCCGTCTGGTAGTCCGGGCAGCAACTCCAGCGAGGTTCGGACGGCACGAAGCTCAAACTCTTCGTCCAAGCCGATCTCCACCGCCCGGTTGAACCAGGTATCGGTCGGGGCCGATGTGTCACTGAACCGCGACAACGCTTCGAAACCCATGATCGCGCCCCCGTGCAGCTCACGGACTGGCTGCAAAACCACCCGCGGTTCCCCTGAATCCAACATCTTGCGAAGAGCGTCGCTCAGCAGGACTTCGCGCTGCTTCTCCGCATTGACACGTGCCAGGTCGTTGCCGATGATCTCGGTGAGGAAGCCCAGGAACGCGGCGTCGCGGTCGTTGATGGTGGCGTCTGGCCTGAAGCTTGCCCCGCAGATCGTCCCGTACAAGGACCCGTCGGGCAGATGCAGCGGGGTACCGACATGCGCACCGATGTGCATGTCGTGGGTCATGGAGATACCGGCCACAGACTGTTCAGTCTGCGCGTCGGATATGGCACAGGGGATCTGGCCCCCGACGATGCCCTGGCAATACGTTTCTTCCAATGGCTGGGACACGCTGGTCAGCTGGCCCCGAAGTGGATCTGCAGCAGAGACGTATTCCATGGTACGGCTGCCGTCGTGCCAGTGACCGATGAACAACACGTCCAAGTCCAAAAAGGCCCGGGCCAGATCCAACAACAGTTCAATGGAACGTTGCGGCGAATGGCACCCCTCGATCATGCCCTGCTTCAGCCACGTGGTGGCAGGCGAGGGTGCAACCACCAATCGGTTGGAGGCATTGTGACCCTGGGACCGCTTGTCCTCATACATCGATTGGTCGGCCCGGGCGATGAGGTCGGTCACCGATTCGCCGGTTCGGCGGGCCGCTGCGCCAAGCGACACCTTCACCCCTGCCAACGCCATCGCCGAGGCGACCGCGTCACACAACGTGTCGACTGTCTGCTGACCGCAGTCATCGATCAACACCAAGAACTCATCCCCGCCCACCCGTGCCACCGTGGCGTCGGGTGGTGTGCTGCTGCGCAGCAAGCTGGCCACCGTCAGCAACAGTTTGTCCCCCTGTCCGTGGCCCTGGGTGTCATTGACGAACTTCAGACCATTGACGTCCAGAACCAAGATGGCCGGTTTGTTGCCGTGGGCCAACGCGTGGCGTTCGGCAACGTCGGCCGCGGCCATGAACCCTCGTCGGTTGAGCAGGCCGGTCAAGGGGTCGTGAGACGCCTGCATCTCGGCCTCGGCCGCGCGTGTGCTGGTGCCAGACAGTCGTTGCTCAAGGTCCAGAATCGTGCCCATCAGGGCGGCACCCAGGTGCAGGGCTTGGACCGCCACGTCATCGATCTGCCGTGGGATCGCGTTCACGCCGAAGACCGTCCCGAAGACCTGCCCGTCTGTGTCTAGGATGGGCGCGCCCACGAACGCCTCGATGCCATAAGAAGCCGTCAGGGGGAGATCGGCATAGGCGGGCACCCGCGTGACGTCCGGCACCACTGCCGGCGCGCCCTCCGTCATCTGTCGGCACAAGCTGCCCTGCCAGTCCATGCAGGTGCCCGGTGCAATGTCCCACGGGTTGTCGGTGGCCTGTAGCACCACATACTCACCCTCGGGGCGAAGGCGCCCGATGGCCCACATGTCCCACGCCGCCAGGGCGTGCAATTGCTGCAACAGGGCTGCCCCGGCCTCAGAAAAATCCGGGATGGACGAGGCGTTACTGTTGGTCATTCTTGAACGTCCCCCTCTGCCGCCGGTGTCTACACGTCACGGCGAAGGGTAACCTGTTTGTGACTCAGGGGGAAACTTTATCTCGTACCGTGGTCAAACTGCGGCGCAGAAGACGTGAAACGTGCATCTGGGAGCAGCCCACCCGGTTCGCGATCTCGCGTTGGGTGAGGTCGTGGAAGTAGCTCATGTAGACGATGCGCTTCTGGCGGTCCGGCAGTCCCCTGATCTCGCGGTAGATGTCCATCATGACCTCGCGGTCCGGGCCCTTGGTCTCATCAGGAAGGAGTGCCCCCAACTCCGCACCATCCTCGGTGACGGGCACATCCAAGGATTCGCTTGAATAGGCGTTGGCCGCCGTCATCCCCTCGGCTGCTTCCTCCGGCGTCATCCCGCTGTAGTCGGCCAGTTCGAGCAGGGTCGGCTTGCGGCCGTGGTCCGTTTCGAAGTGACGCACGAACTTCGTCACACGCAACGACAGGTTCTTGGCCGACCGGGTGACGTGGACATCCCACATCCGGTCACGGAAGTAGCGTTTCAGCGAACCGTCCATGGTGCGGGTTGCATAGGTGGTGAACGACGCCCCCCCGTCGGGGCGCCAACGACCGATCGCCCTGAAGGCCGCCATTCGGGCCACCTGATACAGATCGTCGAACTCGGTGTTGGGACGCAACACCCGCCGGACTCGGGAGAGAATCAGTGGCTCGATCTGCTGGATGATCTGCTCGGCGTCCCGGTCCTCCCCCTGTTCTTGGTACCGCAGCACTACCTCGTGCAGTTCTGCCTTGCTCAGACGATCGGCGGAAGATGAACTCATGACTGCTCCCTGCGATAACGAGGCGGGGTTGGCGCAGGGGTCGGGCGCCTGTTTCAGATTATGAATTACCCGGTCACCTAAGACACAAACATACCCGTTGGTAACCGGCAATGCCCAAACGGACATGCAGTATTTCACGTGATCTTGCAATCACACTGTGCATTCTGTCAACCCACACGTCAAAAAGAAAAAGGGCATCAATACCGGGGGCTGGCGGGAAGGACACAGGAAAAGCCGTCCCTGTCGCCCAAACCCTGCGGTAGGGTCGGACCTCGTTCGGCGCTCACCATTGGTGGGGGCCGGACGAGGCTCCATCAAGATAGGCGGTCGGTCGCGCTAGTCTACGGCCATGCCGGCTGCGACACGGGTGATGGCCAAGGTGGTCTTGGGCATGGTGCTGGGCAGCGTCGGGACCGCAATCGCCTTGGGGCAGGTACGGGTTACTCCTGTGTCGGCCTCGCAGTCACTCACGAAAGTGGCCATTTCGTCAGAGATGGTTGCGGATGTGGGACGACAATCATCGAACCGGACCGCGCCGAGTCTTCGACAGTGGCAAAGCGCACCCGACGTCCTGTCCCGACCTCGTGACGACCCCTATGGATCGTTCTCACTGGCCGCAACCGGGGATCTGCTGATCCATTCTCCTGTGCGGACACAGGCGGCCACCCCTGATGGCGGTTTTGACTTCGCGCCGCAGTTGGCCGCTGCCGCGGCCGACATCGCCGCTGCAGACCTTGGCCTGTGCCATCTGGAAGTCCCTTTGGATCCTGACGGGCCCTACTCGTCCTACCCGATCTTCAATGCACCTGCGCAGTTGGCCACGGCCATCTCCACAACCGGTTGGGACGCTTGTTCCACCGCCTCCAACCACTCCGCGGATCAAGGATTTGAAGGGCTGGTGAACACGTTGGACGCGCTGGACGGCGCGGGTGTGGAACACCGAGGGATGTTTCGGACCGAGGCAGAAGCAAGGACACCGCGCCTGTATGACGTGAACGGAACGGCCGTGGGTCTGCTGAGTGCCACCTACGGACTGAACGGGTTGCCCATGCCGGGCGGCCATCCCTGGTCGGTCCAACTCATCGACACCGTTGCGATACTGCAACGGGTCCAGCAGGTCAGAACAGCCGGGGCAGAGGTGGTCGTGATCAGCCTGCATTGGGGGAATGAATACCAGCATGAACCGTCTGACTACCAACGGCAGGTGGCGGCTGAACTCCTGGCTGACGGGCAGATCGACGCCATCGTCGGACACCACGCCCACGTCGTACAACCGGTGGAGTGGGTACACGATCGCCCGGTTGTCTACGGCCTGGGGAACTTCTTGTCCGGACAGCGCCCCACCGAACGCCGTGATGGTGCGATCGTGACCCTGGAGTTCAACGAATCAGCAGACGGTTGGTCCGTCGACGCAATACATGCCCAACCCACCTGGGTCGACGATGCCTACGGGGTTGTGACGGCCGATCCCGATCAGGGCGGCGTCCTGGGTGACTCCGCCCAACGGACATTGAGCTACCTGGGGGTCCCCCTGTCCCCCGACCCGGCTGCCGCACAGGCCGGCGGCCATTACATGCTCGCGCGTTAGGCGGGATCGGGGGCCATTCCAGCCAGGGCCTCCCGCAGGGCGAAAAACCATTCCTGGGCGGTGGCTGTCGTGCCGTCAGCCGTTTTGGACCCATCGATCAACGCGGCCAACCCCGGATGGGTCTCCCACTCCTGGACCCCCAACAGGCGCCGCATCACGTTGGCCAACCGTTGTTCGTCATATGTCTGTTGTGACGTGCCATTGAGTCGTTGCAGGTCGTCCACGCGGACGACAGCGACTATGTCGTTCTCATCGATGCGGAACTGTCGACCGGTGATGCCGGCGTGACCCGCGTGGTGAAGGGCAGCGGTCGCCGTGGCCACATTGCGGGCGATGCGGACCAACCGACGCCGGGTCACCTGGGGGGAGATCTTCACACGACGGTCGGGGTCGGCAAAGGCGGCCAACGGCAGCGTATGACGGGAGGTGTGCCGGCGGGCGGTGTATCCCACGATGGTCCCGTCAAGGTCGTGAAGCAGATCGATCGGCCAGGCAATGTGAACTCCCCGGCCGCCATGCGGTGGAGGGCTGGCCAAAAGATCGCGTAGTCGGCTCTCATATGCTGCCCCGCCGTCGATGCGCACGACGGCCGCCAATCGGGATGCGGACTCGACGCGGGCGACCACCCGTCCGTCTTCACGCGCAACAGGCTGCAGCGTCACCCATTGTTCGTCACTGGTTCGCTGTAACGCCGGAAGGAACGGTTGAGCCGCCATCGCATACAACCGTGCCTCACTACAGTCACAACGTCAACAACAGCCACACAAGCCCAACCCGGCATGTGGGGGCGGTAGGCTGCCAGGGTTATGGACCTGAAGGACAAAATTGCGCTCGTCACCGGTGGGGGTAGCGGTATCGGTGCCGCCCTGTGCCGCCGATTCACGGAGGAGGGAGCCCGCGTGGTCGTCGTCGATCTGGACGGCGACGCAGCCCAGAAGGTGGCCGACCAGGTCAACGGTACGGCCCTGACCGTCGACGTGGGTTCAGCGCAAGCCAACGCCACGATGATCGATGACG
>JBBSNE010000115.1:0-7897 GCA_038232815.1 Euzebyales bacterium
CTCATTCGTCTTGACCTCAAAGAGATGTTGCTTGAAGAGGGTTTCGACGTCGTCGCAGAGGTCAGCGATGGTGCCACGGCAGTCCGGATGGCCCGCGAACTGCACCCAGACCTGTGCATCCTGGACCTGAAGATGCCGGTGATGGACGGGATCGAGGCGGCGGGGCAGATCACCGGTGAACGGTTGTCAGCCGTGCTGATCCTGACCGCTTTCAGCCAGAGGGACCTGATCGAGAAGGCCCGCCGGGCAGGCGCGATGGCCTACCTGGTCAAGCCGTTTCAAAAACATGACCTGTTGCCGGCCATCGAAATTGCCGCTGGACGGTTCAAAGACCTACAGGGGCTTGAAGCCGAGGTTGGTAACCTGACCGACCGGTTGGAGGCACGAAAGGTCGTCGAACGGGCCAAAGGCTTGTTGATGGAGCACGAGGACATGAGCGAACCTGCAGCGTTCCGGTGGCTGCAGAAGGCCGCCATGGAGCAACGCCTGACCATGAAGATCATCGCCGAACAGGTGATAGAACGCCACGAAGAGTCCTGACGGTTGCCCCGGCAACCTATTACCACTGTAGTATGCATGCTCTCTAATCCGAAGGGGATAACCGTGAAGAACAATCGTTTCCGCTGGCTCATCGCTCTGATGACCTTGATCTCGCTGGGTGCTGCCGCCTGCGGCGGCACCGACGACGTCACCTCTGAAGACATAGAAAACGTTGCTTCTGAGGCAGGTGACGCCATCGACGAGGTCGCCGAAGGAGCCGAAGACGTCGTGGCATCCGCAGAAGAATCCGCCCAGGAAGCTGTCGATTCCGGCGCCCTCAACCTAGCCACCGAGGGAATGCTGCTGGTCGGGTCCGACATCGCATTCGAGCCGTTCGAAGCCATGGTCGACGGTCAGCCAGAAGGCTTCGACATCGACTTGATGGATGAAATCGCCAGCCGCGTCGGCGTGGAGGTCGAGTATCAGAACACGCCGTTCGACACCATCTTCACCCAGCTGGCCGGCGGTGCCTTCGATGCGATCATCTCCGCCATCACCATCACCGACGAACGGGACGAGACCATCGACTTCTCCGATCCCTACTTCGCGGCAAACCAGGCCCTGGCGGTGACCGAGGACTCTGAGATCACCGGCGTCAGCGACTTCACCGCCGACACCGTCCTGGGTGTGCAGGCGGCCACCACCGGCGCCGACTATGCCCTTGAGAACTTTGCTGACACCACCGTGCAGGAGTTCCCGACCTCGGTGGACGCCTTCAATGCCCTTGCGTCCGGACAGATCGATGCCGTTTTCATCGACTTGCCCGTCGTGGGCGAACAAGTGGAGGGTGGCAACGCCGTGCTGGCCGAAGAGGTCAACACCGAAGAGCTGTACGGCATCGGTGTGCAGGAAGGCAACACCGCTTTGGCCAGTGCCATCAACACCGCGCTGGAGGAGATCATCAGCGACGGCACCTACGCCGAGATCTACGGCGAGTGGTTTGAGGGCGAGGTTCCTTCCCAGTTCGCTGGGTAGCCCATCGATCCCAGGACCCACCTGCTTGCCACGCCGTGGTCAGGCAGGTGGGTTCAGTCGTTTTCGGCAGCCACACAAACGCGTACCGCACACGCGGAATGTGTGCGACGATTCACGCCCCCGACGAAAACGACCATTGATGACCGACACGACCGACGTTCTTGACACCTCCGCGCCGGGCACAACCCCCGGTGGCCGGCGGACACCCGCCGGTTCCGACGTCAAGCCCACCTTGGCATTGGCGCTCGGCGTCCTGGCGTTGGTGGCGGCACCGGTGGTGATCTGGCTGGTCAATGTCGGACCCGCCGGTCTGCTGGTGCCCATCGCGGGGATCGCCGCCAGCAGGATCGCCAAGAACTATCAGGCCGAGATCGACTACAGCCCACCCGGCGACCCCATCATGCGCCGGGCACAACTGGGCCGAACCCTTGGTATCACTGGGGCGTTGGTGTTCCTGATCGGCGGTCTGGCGACGTGGATCGTGGGAAACATCGAGCAGCTGCGGACGTTGCAAACCCTGCTGTTTGACGTCGGGCGGATGGTAGAGGCGTTTCCGGTACTGCTGACCGAGGGCCTGCGGATCACCCTGATCGTCTGGATCGGCGCGGTGGTGATCGGGCAAATCCTTGGCGTCGTCATCGCGTTGATGGCCATCTCGCGCCGCAGGATCTTTCGGGTCTTGTCGTTGATCTACATCGACATCTTCAGAGGCCTGCCCGCCATCGTGACGATCGTGTTGGTGGGCATCGCGATGCCGTTGGCGGGATTGCGTCCGTTCGGGCGCAACCCGGTGTTCTACGGCGCCTTTGCGCTGGGGTTGGTGGCCACCGCCTACATCGCCGAGATCGTACGGGCTGGCATCCAGTCCATCGACGAAGGGCAGATGGAAGCGGCACGAAGTCTGGGCATGCCCCACGGCAAGGCCATGGGGCTGATCATCATCCCCCAGGGGATCCGCCGGGTGGTGCCGCCCCTCACCAACGAATACATCGCGTTGCTGAAAGACACCTCGTTGATGTTCGTCATCGGGTTGGTCGCCAACTCCAGCAGCTTTTTCGAAGGGCGTGATCTGTACCGCGTCGGCACCAACCTCGCGCAGCAGAACGGCAACTATTCGGCGGTTGTGTTGGCGGGCTTGTTCTATCTGGTCATGACCATCCCCTTGACGCGGCTGACCAATTACCTCGACCGCCGGTTGCGCGAGGGGCACGCAGCCGAAGACCGCTCATTCACCGATGACGAGGACGACCTTCTTCCCGGCACCACCGGGCCGATCCATGGCCACGGCGGCGGCGGTATGGCATGAAGTCAGGATCTGACACGAAGACACCAAGGGTGCAGCTGAAAGACTTGCAGAAGTCCTTCGGCTCCTTGGATGTCCTGACCGGCATCGACCTTGACATCGACGCCGGGGAGGTCGTGGTCATCGTCGGGCCGTCCGGCTCAGGTAAGTCGACCATGCTGCGGTGCGTCAACCTGTTGGAAGAGCCCACCGGGGGATCGGTGCTGATCGACGGCATCGACATCACCGAGGACGGGGTCAATGTCGACCGGATGCGTCAGCGCTGCGGCATGGTGTTCCAGCATTTCAATCTGTTCCCCCACATGAGCGTTCTGAAGAACGTCACCGTCGCATTGCGAAAGGTCAAAGGCCTGTCGAAGTCAGAGGCCGACCAGATCGGTCTGGACCGCCTGCACCAGGTCGACTTGGCCCAAAAAGCCGATGCACGACCTGCACAGCTGTCCGGGGGTCAAAAACAGCGTGTTGCCATCGCTCGTGCGTTGGCGATGGAACCAGAGGTCATGCTGTTCGACGAGGTCACCTCCGCCTTGGACCCTGAGCTTGTCAAGGGTGTGCTGGACGTCATGACGAATCTTGCGCGCCAAGGAATGACGATGATGGTCGTGACCCACGAGATGGGATTCGCGCGGGAGGTTGCTGACCGGGTCATCTTCATGGACGGGGGCGTGGTCGTCGAAGATGGGCCGCCGCGACAGTTGATGGAGAATCCCCGAAGCGACAGGCTGAAAGAATTCTTGAGTCAAGTGCTGTAGAAACGACCGATGAGGTCGTCGGACCTGACTTCAAAACGAGGAGCGGATGTGGGACTGAGCCAGATGACGCCGTGCACGGACCGGCGGCGTGGGTGGGCAGTGGCGGCACTACTGACCGTGGTCGTGGTATTGCTGGCCCCCGCTGCCGTGGCACAGGAGGACGGCGAAGCCGTGTTGGCCCGGGTCTTCTCCGGCGCCGGTGCGGACCAGACCGACGTAGCGGGGGCGGCGATCGTCGTGCTGGACGCCGACGGCACAGAGGTGGGTTCCGGGCAAACCAACGACGAGGGAGAGGTGTTGATCGAGCTCCCCGGTCCCGGCGAGTACACCATCCGGCTGGACGACACCACGCTGCCTGAGGGGGTGACCCCGCGCGGTGATGTGGTGGAACGGACCCAGAACGTCCAAGCCGGCCGGCAGGGCAACGCCTTGTTCCCCCTTGAGGGCGACGCGGCCGCGGCGGCTGGCGGTGGGTTTTTCAGCGGTGACATCTCCCGCGTTCCGCAGTTGTTCGTCGACGGGATCAAGCTGGGCTCCATCATCGCCATCACCGCCATCGGCCTGTCGCTGATCTTCGGCACCACCGGGCTGGTGAACTTCGCCCACGGCGAACTGGTCACGTTGGGGGCGGTGGTCGCGTTCTTCTTCAATGCCTCGCCCGCCGGGCCTACGATCCATCTGATCTTTGCCGGTATCGTCGCGGTGATCATCGGCGCCTTCGCTGGCGCGGGGCTGGAGGGGACCATCTGGGGGCCGCTCCGAAACCGGGGTGTGGGACTGATATCGATGCTTGTCATATCGATCGGTCTGTCATTCATCATTCGCAACGTCATCTTGATCGTGTTCGGCGGCGCGACCCGCCCCTTCCTGGACTACAACATCCAGTCGCAGATCAAGTTTCTCGGTATCCGCATCGTGCCGCGGGATCTGGCCATCATTGTGTTGTCGTTCCTGGTCTTGATCGCGGTTGGCTTGATGCTGCAGCGAACCAAGATCGGCAAGGCCCTGCGTGCCGTGGCGGACAACCGTGATCTGGCCGAGTCATCCGGCATCGACGTCGACAAGGTCATCCGCTTCGTGTGGCTGTTGGGGGGTGGCCTCTCCGCGTTCGGTGGGGTCCTGCTGGGGGCGACCGAACAGGTCAACGTGAACATGGGATTCAACCTGTTGTTGTTGATGTTCGCCGGGATGATCCTGGGTGGTATCGGGACCGCGTACGGGGCCATGGTCGGGTCCTTGGTGGTCGGCATCATCAGCCAGGTGTCCACGGCCTTTTTCAGTGTCCAATTGAAGTTCGTCTGGGCGTTGCTGATCCTGATCGTGGTGCTGTTGATTCGACCGCAGGGTCTGCTGGGCAGAGCCGAACGGTTCGGGTAGAGAAAGGCAACTGATGGAACTGGGCAATGTGTTGATCGACGGACTGAGGGCCGCCCTGGGGGTTGAGGCGGTCGTGTTCGCCCTGGCAGCGATCGGGTTGAACATCCACTTCGGCTACACCGGTCTGTTGAACTTCGGTCAAGTCGGATTCATGCTGGTGGGCGCCTATGGCGTGGCCATCATGGCGCGGCAGTGTCCCTCGGCGGCGGCAACACAAAGTGCAGCCGACCAGATCGGACCTTGTGGAGAACCGCTGATCTTCGGTGTCATCCTGGGGATCGTGCTGGCAGTCATATTGGCGCTGCTGCTTGGTGCGCCGACCTTGCGGCTACGCGCGGACTATCTGGCGATCACCACCATCGCGGCGGCGGAGATCCTGCGCTTCTTGTTTCGCTCCGACACCGCTGACCCGTTGACCAACTCGGTCTTTGGCATCCAGCAGTTCGCCAACGACTTCTTCGTGATCAACCCGATACCGGCAGGTCGCTATTTCGGCCAACTCAACTACTCCAGCCAGCAGCTGTGGACCATGGTGGTCGGCTGGTCGTTGGTCTTGCTGCTGACCCTGTGGACGTGGCTGCTGATGCGGTCGCCCTGGGGTCGTGTGTTGAAGTCGATCCGCGAAGACGAAGACGCGGCCCGCGCACTTGGCAAGAACGTGTTCAGCTACAAGATGCAGGCCTTGATCCTGGGCGGGGTGTTCGGCGCCCTGGGTGGCATGTTCTTGGCCATCGGCACCCAGGCGGTGGCGCCGGACACCTACATCCCCGTCCGTACCTTCTTCGCCTACGTGATCATCATCTTGGGGGGTGCCGGAACCATCTGGGGGCCCATCGTCGGCACATTCTTGTTCCTCTTCTTGACCTCTGGCCTTGAAACACTGCTGCGTGAGCTGATCGAAGGTGGAATCATCCCAAGCTCGTTCATTTCCCTGCCAGAGGTCGGCCCCATCCGCTTCATCATGGTCGGGTTGATGCTGGCCCTGCTGATGGCGTTCAGACCGCAGGGGATCTTCGGCGACAAAGAGGAGATGCTGCTGGATGCCCGCTGACGTCAATGCCGCCACCATCGCGGCGCGGGAAGCCATGGCCTCGGTGCCGGCTGAACCTGGCGTACCCAAACCCGATCCTGTGTTGATCGTCGACGGGGTGAAGCGTCACTTCGGGGGCCTGACGGCCGTCGACGTGGAGCATCTGGAAGTCCAGCGCAACCTGATCACCGCGTTGATCGGACCCAATGGTGCTGGCAAGACCACGTTTTTTAACCTGATGACCGGGTTCGATTCGCCCAACGAGGGCAAGTGGTCATTCGACGGCCGTGACCTGGGCAGGGTCTCGGCCCACAAGGTCGCCCAGATGGGGATGGTCCGGACGTTCCAGCTGACCAAGTCGCTGAATCGGATGACCGTCATAGAGAACATGCGGCTGGCTGGTACCGGTCAGACAGGGGAACGGTTCCTGCCGGCCATTGTCCCCTCCATGTGGCGGAAGCAGGAAGCCATTTTGACGCAACGGGCGGACGTCCTGCTGGAACGCTTCACCCTGGAGGCCAAACGGGAGGACCTGGCCGGGACCCTGTCGGGCGGGCAGCGCAAATTGCTGGAGGTGGCCCGGGCGTTGATGGTGCAGCCAGAGCTGGTCTGTTTGGATGAACCCATGGCCGGGGTCAACCCGGCGTTGGTTCAATCCCTCCTGGGTCACGTCAAGAGCCTTCGTGACGAGTTGGGGATGACGGTACTGTTCGTCGAACACGACATGGACGTCGTGATGGACATCTCAGATTGGGTGGTGGTCATGGCAGAGGGTCGGGTGATCGCCGAAGGCCCCCCCAGATCGATCGGCACGAACAAGACGGTGATCCAGGCCTATCTGGGCGGCGGCGACGGGGAGGGCGAGGTGTCCTTGGCTGACATCGAGGCCGCGGCCGGCAACCCCACACCGACAGGAGACCTGGCATGACCGAGCACCAGCCGACCCATGACGAACAGGTGGCCGTCGCACGGCAACAGGTGGTGGATGAGGCCGCCTCACACCGGGGTGCACAGGCGTTGAGTGAAGCCGGTCGTCCGCCGGTGGCCGAAGACTCGATTTTGTACGCCGAAGACATCGTGGCGGGGTACCTGCCTGGCGTCGACATCCTGACCGGTACCAACATTCACGTGCGAGAAGGCGAGTTGGTCGGGATCATCGGACCCAACGGCGCGGGAAAGTCCACGTTGATCAAAGCAATGTTTGGACTGGTGGAGGTCCGCGAGGGTCACGTCGTGTTGCGAGGGGAGAAGATCACCGGTCTGAGCGCCCACGAATTGGTCGACAAGGGCGTGGGGTACGTGCCCCAGACCAACAACGTGTTCCCTTCGCTGACCATCGAGGAAAACCTCGAGATGGGCGTGTACCTGAAGCCGAGCCTTTTTGGTGAACGCTTCGACTTCGTCACCGGTCTGTTCCCGAAATTGGCCGACCGGCGCAAGCAGCGCGCCGGGTCGCTGTCAGGCGGCGAGCGGCAGATGGTGGCAATGGGCCGGGCGCTGATGATGGACCCCAGCGTGCTGTTTTTGGATGAACCCTCCGCCGGGCTTTCACCGGCCAACCAGGGCGTGGTGTTTCACCGTGTCAAGCAGATCAACGATGCAGATGTCACGATCGTCATGGTGGAACAAAACGCCAAGCAGTGCCTGCGGATCTGTGATCGCGGCTATGTGCTGGACCAGGGGCGGGACGCCTACACCGGCACCGGGGACGAGTTGCTGGAAGACCCCAAGGTCATCGAGTTGTATCTGGGAACCTTGGCCAAAGCCGAATGACCGGGCTATGATGCCGACCAGCATGCGTCACCTCCTTCTTCTTCGTCGCCGCGGCGGGACCCAGTAAGGGCCGGTCCACTCGCCAGCGGAGACCTCGAGCATGCCGGCCGCATATCACAAGTAGTGCGAGTCCCACGAGGTGGCAAA
>JBBSNE010000116.1:0-7884 GCA_038232815.1 Euzebyales bacterium
GCCCGAGTGGTGATCGTCGACACCGCGGCGCACGACATGCTGGTGGCGATCGTCAGCCATCTGCCGCAGCTGACGGCCACGACCCTCATGAGCCTTGCCGCCGAGCGGGCCCGGCGCCAAGATGCCCGGTTGTTGCTGTTGGCAGGGGGCGGGTTTCGCGATGCGACCCGGGTCGCCGCAAGCAATCCACAGATGTGGCTGGACATCTGCCGGGAAAATCGCGAGGCGATCGTTGCGGTTCTGGATGAATACGCCGCACGCATCGGCCAACTGCGCATGATGCTGTTTGAGGGTGATGAGGGACGATTGGTCCAACTGTTGACCGACGCGCGTGACGCCCGCCGGTCGCTACCGGGGAAGGAGAGCGTGTCCGGACTGTTGGTCGAGCTGCGAATCCCCATTCCCGACCGTCCTGGCGCGATCGCGGAGATCACCACCACTGTCAGCGATCTGGGGGTTAACATCGAAGACCTGGGCATCGAGCACGCCCCGGACGGGCGCGGGGGAACCATGCGCCTGGCGGTCAACGGTTCAGCCGCCGCCGCGACGGCCCGGGCGGCGTTGGTCGAACGCGGCTATGCGCTGGTGGAGGCCGCTCTGTGAACATTTCCCCTCGACTTGAGGTTGTCCCGACGGGCCCCTTGACCGGAGCGGTCGCACCCCCCGCCAGCAAGAGCGTGACCAACCGTCTGCTGTTGTTGGCGGCGCTGGCCGATGGGACCTCGGTGCTGCACAACCCCCTGCGCAGCGATGACTCCGCAGCCATGCGCGACGTCGTCGAAGGTCTTGGCGCCGCGGTCTGGGATGTTGATGAGGTTGGGCATTCCTGGCGCGTCGTGGGTACCGGTGGTCGGATCAGCCCGGTGGCCGACGTCTTGGACTGCCGGTTGTCGGGAACCACCATTCGGTTCGGTAGTGCCGTCGGCGCGCTGGCGGACGGAGAGGTGACCTTCACCGGGGCGGCACCCTTGCGTCGTCGTCCCATCGGACCGTTGACGACCGCCCTGCGCGATCTGGGCGCCACCGTGCATGATGCCGGCGGCTACCCGCCCTTGGCGGTGGGCGGGGGCTTGGATGGTGGGGCGGTGACCATCGACGTGTCGGGGTCCAGCCAGTACGCCTCGGCAGTGCTGTTGGCCGCTCCGTACGCGCGTGCTGACGTGCACCTGGGAATGACCGGGATCCATGCGGGCGCGTTTGTCGACCTGACCGTCGCGGCCATGCACGCCTGGGGTGCAGAGGTGGCAAGCGCCGGACCCAACGGGTGGACCGTCACTGCGGGAACGGGATATCAGGCCAGCGAGGTGACCGTTGAGTACGACGCGTCGGCTGCGGCTCACCTGATGGCGCTTGCGGTGTCCACCGGGGGGCATGTCACTGTCACCGGCGTCAGCGACACCATGCAACCCGATGCAGCCATGACCGACGTCTTCGCGGCGTTCGGGGCGACCATCGCGGCAGAGGGGAATCGCCTGACCGTCACGGGCCCCGACCGTCCGGTGTCGCCCGGAAGCGTTGATCTGTCACAGATGCCCGACCAGGTCACCACCGTGGCGGCCCTCGCGGCCCTGGCAGAAGGACCGACCACGATCGTGGGGGCCGAGGTGGCGCGTGGTCATGAAACCGACCGGCTGGCGGCCCTGGCGGCAGAGCTAGGAAAGATCGGTGTGATGGTTCAAGAACGGCCGGACGGCCTGGTGGTGGACGGCAGTCAGACGACCGGTGGCGCTACGCTTGACACCTACGACGACCACCGCCTGGCAATGGCCTTTGCATCAATCGGCAGCCGGTTACCCGGTGTGGTCATCGATCAGCCCGGTTGTGTGGCCAAAACCTTTCCGGATTTCTGGAAAGAGCTGGTCCGACTGGGTGGTGAGGTGCGCAGAGCATGACCGCGCCCATCCCCATGCGCCCAATCGTGGTAGCAATCGACGGGCCCGCCGGGTCGGGCAAGTCATCGGTCGCCAAAGCCGTGGCGCAGCGGTTGGGTGTTCCCCATGTGGACACCGGGGCCTATTACCGAGCCGCCACCCTGGCGGTGTTGCGGGCCGGCGTGGACCCGGCCGATGACGATGCGGTGCCCTCAGTCGTCGGGGCGATCACCATCACCAGGGTCGCTGGTCGAACCTTTCTGGACGGCCAGGATGTCGAACAGGCCATCCGCGGTGAACAGGTCACCGCCCATGTCAGTTCGGTGGCCCGGCAGCCTCGCGTTCGACAGGCGCTGTTGGCCGCCCAACAGTCCGGTCTGGCCCGTGACGGGGGAGTGGTGGACGGCCGAGATGCCGCAACCAGGGTCGCGCCGGATGCCACTGCGAAGGTGTGGCTTGACGCTGACGTCACAGAACGGGCCCGGCGCCGTGCGGCGCAGGCCGGTCAGGTCGACCGCACCCAGTTCCACCGGGAGGATCTGAGCCGCCGAGACACAGCTGACGCCCAGCAGATGGCCCAGGAC
Organism: Euzebyales bacterium; assembly: GCA_038232815.1. Classification (GTDB taxonomy): domain Bacteria; phylum Actinomycetota; class Nitriliruptoria; order Euzebyales; family Euzebyaceae; genus Euzebya. Next base: position 2,456 of record JBBSNE010000116.1, read on the forward strand.
CCACAGGCCGTCATTGTCGACACCACCGGCCTGTCGTTGGACGAGGTGGTGGCTACGGTGGTCGACCTGGTCAACCGCGCCCGGGTCGGTCCCCGACGAAAGCGAGCGCACGATGAGTGAGTGGCAGGCACGATCCAGGGGCGGGGCACGGATCGCGGTCGTCGGTAGACCCAATGTGGGCAAGTCGACGTTGGTCAACCGCCTGGCGGGACGACGTGATGCGATCGTTCAGGAAATGCCTGGAGTGACCCGGGACCGGTCGACCCACACCGCGGACTGGCTGGGGCGCCACTTCACGTTGATTGACACCGGCGGCTGGACGCCGGGGTGGGCGGACGACAGAACAACCATGGATGAGCTGGTCAGTCTTCAGGCTGAGGCCGGCACCCGCGAAGCCGACCTGGTCCTGTTCGTCGTCGACGCGTCGGTCGGGGTCACCTCTGAGGACGAGGCGGTGGCCAAATGGCTACGGTCCAGCGGTATTCCGGTGATGCTGGTGGCAAACAAGGCCGACACCCTCGGCGGGACGGAAAAAGCGGCGGTCATGGCGGAGTTGTACGGCCTGGGTGTTGGCCAACCGTTGGAGATGTCGGCCCTGCACGGCCACGGGTCGGGTGACCTGCTGGACAAGGCCATCGCGACGTTGAACCAGGTCGGTGCGTTTGACCGGCCCTCAGACATGGATGACGACATCCCCGGGGTGGCGTTGATCGGGCGACCGAACGTCGGCAAATCCAGCTTGTTCAACCGCTTGGTCGGACACGACCGGGTGATCGTCGATGCGGTGCCGGGCACCACCCGCGACCCGGTTGACACGCTGCTTGAGGTCACCCGTGACGATGGGACCTCCCGCACCTACCGGTTGGTCGATACCGCGGGTCTGCGCAAGAAGAAGTCCAGGCTCGACAGCACCGAGTTCTATTCCACCGTGCGGACCCGCAAGAGCTTGGACCGTGCGTCGGTGGCACTGTTGCTGATCGACGCAGCCGAGACGATCGGCGAGCAGGAACAAAAGCTGGCCCGTGAGATCGTTGATTCCGGCCGAGCGGTGGTACTGGTGCAGAACAAGTGGGATCTGGTCGATTCCGACCGCCGTGAACGCGTCGCCAAGGAACGCGATCGCCTGCTGCAATTCATGGACTTCGCACCCATGCGCCGTATCTCTGCTCTGACCGGTAGGGGGGTCGCAAAGTTGTTCACAGACATCGACCAGGTGTTGGCGTCGTGGAACCTGCGGGTACCGACCGGTCAGTTGAACAAGTGGCTGGCTGAATCGGTGGCAGCAAGCCCGCCCCCGCTGGGCAGCAACCACCGGCCGGTCAAGATCCGCTACGTGACGCAGGTTTCGACTCAGCCGCCCCGTTTCAAGCTGTTCGCCAACCAACGACTGGAACCTGGATACCTGCGCTACCTGGAGCGAAAACTACGAGAACGTTTCGACTTCGAAGGGACGCCGTTACGCCTTGACGTGTCGGTCCGCGCCAACTGGGAAGACCGCGAACCCGACTGACGGCGCCTATTGCGTCGGCTCTGCTGCCGGTGTGGCAGCTGCGGTCGCGCCCTCGGCTGCGGCGCCACAGTCGGGTATACCCGTGTACAACAACTGCGGTGACTGGTCACTTTGTGCCTCAGAGGCAACAAACGTCAATCCCCCCTGAGGATCGACGGGGACGGTGGGAACAACGGTCAGGACCAGGGGCTTGTCGGGGGGAAATCCCTGGGTGAAGTAGTCCTGGTACCCACCGGTGATGTTGAATGCGATGGTCCCCGGGGATGAGTACAAACCGACTGCCATCGGGGTCGGCAACCGCAGTTCCCCATCGACTGCTTGGTTGTCGGCCACGTTGGCGGCGTCCTCAACGGTTGAGGCGAAGACCCCGATCTCAACCGGGGACAACACCTCGGTGGCGGTCAGGGTGAGGTTCATGACGGCGATGCAGGAGGGATCACCGGGAGGTATCTCAAACACCAGGATCGCGGCGTCGGCCTCGTCGTCTGACACCACCAGCGTGGGGCTGTCGACATCGGCGATGGTGTCGTTGACATAGAAGTCGGTGATGGGAGTCGCAACGCCGTCGGTGACCGGTCCTGTCGGGGCTTGGAGTTGTTGGGGCTCCAGATCGGCTACCGGCACGTCCAATCCCTCTTCTGACTCACTGCCGCCGCCATCGGGGGCCAAGATCGAGCCACTGGCGTCGAACTCGATCATCTCTGATGCGGCCTCACTGAGTCGGGGAAGCGCATAGTTGACGATGGCGAGCAGGCCGAGGATGGCAAGGGGCCAGCGAAGAAGGCTCCACACGGTGGAAAATGTCATTGTCGAACGATCCTAACCGTCGTTGCGTTCGATGACGGACACCCACCGTCGGCACCATGGACAACACAGTCGGCCCTTGGGCGGTGTGAGGCGGAAATCAACACGGGCACGCAGCACGCGGTTGCACGCCGGGCAGGCAGCAAACATCGGGACGTCGAACAAGGGTGGACGATTGACCGTCATCGGCTGACTCTAGGACCTCAGTGCGACACTCTGCTCCCAGACGACACCGAGGTTCCAGACGACACGTAGGATGCGCGGGCCATGCCGACCTCGACGAACCATCCGCCGTTGGAGTTGGACGCCGACGGTGTCTATTCCTATGTGCATTCGGTCTGGCCAGAGACCGCCGAAACCTACAACGGGACGATGCCGATTCTTCGGCCTGGTTTTGTCCGGTTCCGCACGACCACCGACCAGACCCACCTCCGGCCCGGCGGCACGGTGTCGGGCCCCACCATGATGACCGCGGTGGACCAGGCGGCCTATGCGCTGGTTCTGGCTCATCTGGGACCGGCTGCGCTCGCGGTCACCAGCCACCTGGCCATTGACTTCCTCAGACGGCCGACCACCGGAGATCTGCTGGTCGACGTCGAGTTGCTGAAACTGGGCCGCACCCAAGTGACGATGGCCGCCCGACTCTTCGTCGACGACCCGCAGGCGCCGCCGGTCGCCGCGGCCACCGTCGTGTACTCCCGCGCCTTGGTGGCATCGTGACCTTGGATGACATGGTGGGCAGTGCACCCGCCGGCCGTTTGCATCCCGAATCAGAACAGGTTCGGCGAGCCGATCTGGCGCGGATGAAATGGCGCGCAACGGGGCTGCTGGCCATCGTCGCAGTCATCTGGCTGGTCTTGGTGTTTGTGACCGATCAGACAGGCCTGGCGGGGTATGCCGTGGCAGCGGCAGAAGCGGGCATGATCGGAGGGTTGGCTGATTGGTTTGCGGTCACTGCGGTCTTTCGCCATCCGCTGGGACTGCCGATCCCACACACGGCGGTCGTGGCGGCGCGCAAGGACCAGTTCGGCGCCACCCTGGGCGAGTTCGTCCAACAGAACTTCCTTTCCGCCGATGTGGTCGGCACACAGATTGCTCAGGCGGACATCGCTCGCCGAGCCGGGCTTTTGTTGACCGACCCCGCCATGACCACCCGCATTGCCGGGCACTTGGCGGAATTGGTCGCTCGTCTGGCGCAAAGCACCCGTGACGACGACGCCATCAGTCTGATCGAGACCGAGGTTCGTCGGCGGGTCGAGCAGGTGGATGCAGCTCCGGCTGCGGGACGCCTGTTGCGCCTGCTGACGGTCCAGGGCCACCACGAGGAACTCCTGGATGAGTTCTTGGGCATCCTCGACCAGTTCTTGGTGGATTCTCAACCCACCCTGCGGGCGCGGTTCACCGCTGATGCCCCTTGGTGGTTGCCCGAGCCCCTGGACGAAGCGATCTTCCAACGGTTGTTCAGCGGGGTCCGAAACATCCTGGCGGGTGCCGCAACGCCAGGGCCGGGAGGTCACGGATTACGGGAGCAGATCCATACCTCCATCGATGACTTCGTCACCCGGTTGCAGTACGACCCGGTGCTTGCCCAGCGGGCGGAAGATCTGAAGGCCGATCTGTTGGCGAGTGAACAGGTCGGGCAGTGGGTATCAGGGGTCTGGTCTGAACTGAAGGAACGGGTGCAGGTGCAGGCCGCGCAGCCCGAATCTGTCCTTCGTGCCCGCCTGGTCCATCTGGTGACGACCACCGGCCGGCGACTGCTCACCGACGACGCCGTGGCGGGGCGCGTCAACGACGTGGCCGAGCAAGTGGCCCGGGCTGGGGTCAGTCAGTTCTCCGAGGAACTGACTGACCTGGTGTCAGGGACGGTCTCGCGTTGGGATGCCGACGAAACCAGCGACCGTTTGGAGTTGCTGCTGGGCAGAGACCTGCAGTTCATCCGCATCAACGGCACGGTCATCGGCGCTCTGGCGGGTGTCATGATCCACCTGGTGGCCCAACTTGCGGGCTAAAGCGTTGACGCCTGCTAAACGAGCGGTCGGCCGGGATTTGGTTGGGGGTCGGGTCCCGGAACCGGATCACCAGGGCCGGGCATGGGGGCAGGATCCGGATGGTTCGGATCAGGTGTGGGCCCCGGTTCAGGCCTGGTCGGGTCGGGAACCGGCATGGGCTGCCCGGGATCGGGGACCGGGGTCGGTTGACCGGGGTCGGGAATCGGGGTGGGTTGTCCCGGGTCGGGTATCGGGGTGGGTTGTCCCGGGTCGGGGATGATCGGGTCGCTGAAGTGCATTGGGTCTCCTTGGTCGTGGGCCATCATGGCCGGACGTACCGCTCATCGTCGACGATGACCCCGTCGGCGCGCAACAGCGGTGCCTGGATTGGGGTGTGGCTTCCGTACAACCGCCCCGAGGTGGGCACGACACGCCACCACGGCAGCCCGTCGATCGTTCGCAACACGTTGGCGACGGCCTGCCCGGCACCGGGATGACCGGCCTCGTCGGCCACCTCGCTGTACGTCATCACCTCTCCGGGGGCCAATCCCCGGACAACTGCGATGACGGCCTGTTGGAACGCGGTGTAGGTGCCGCCCCCACCGCGCGGACGTGCACCGGGGGGACGGGGCGCAGATCTGGGGTCAACCGCAGCCATTGATCCAGGTGTACCTGGCGTGACCGACCCTGGCCAGTCCTCCTGTCTAGCTCGTAGCAAAGGTCGACCCCACCATAACGAAACCAGCTTGATAGTTTCGAAAGTGCAGCCTTGCCGAGGCATTGGGGGCATGGGTGGATGACGCGGGATCAACCGTCGGGTGGCCCGGCGGGGTCGAGGTGTTGGCCGAATACATCGACGGCTGGCGTTCGGGCCGTGCCGCGGCGGTGCGACGTAACAACTGGGCCTACGTCGGTAGCGGCGCGCATGCGGTCTGGCTTGCGGTTCTGGCGCACGTGACCGCCCGTGCGGTGGGCCACCGGGGAATCGAGGTGTTCACCCGAAGCGGACGCCAGGTGACCCTCGACCACAACTGGCTGACCCTGTCAGCTTGAGATCCCTGTCGTCGTGCCCGGGCGGGTTGTTACCATTCTCGTATGGTAGGACGAGCCGTCGGCCGGGGACA
>JBBSNE010000117.1:0-7830 GCA_038232815.1 Euzebyales bacterium
AGGTCGGCGATGATTGACGCCCGGACCCGGTCTATGACCCCCGCCTGGAACGAGGATGCCACCACCGCGAGCACCGCGACCAGAACAGAGCTGACAAACAGGGCGGTCACGGCACCCCAGGTGCGGCCCCCGTCGCGAACGGTGTGTTGCCAGGCCAGTTCCCCGGACGCACCGCTGAACCAGGTCAACGGCCGCCGCAATCCTCCCAGTAGCCGCGGTGCAACACCGGACATTGAGGCTGTGACGGCGAACAGCAACGCCAGCGATGCCACACCGATCACCGCAGGGTCGCCGGCCAGGCCGCCTCCCGCCACACCCGCCAAGCCTGCGACGGCCATCACTGCCCAGACCGGACGGACCGAACCCGGTGAGGCAGCGTTGGAGGCGCCGTCGAAAACCCAGCGGCCCGACGCGCGGACAGCGGTCCGCAACCCTGCAACGACCGCAACCAGTACCGCAACCGACACCGTCCCCACTATCGTCGCCATGCCGGGCCAGGTCAGCGTGGGTGCAACAACGCCGATATCCAGCGCCTCGGTCCCACGCCCCCCGATCGCCGCCAGCCCCATTCCCACGGGAAGCGCCAGCGCACCGCCAACCAACCCGACGATGGCATGCTCACAGGTGACTGCCCCCATGACCTGCCAGCGGCGTGCCCCCACCGAGCGCAGCAACACCCACTCACGAGACCGGCGGGCCCCGCTGACCGCCATGACGCTTGCACTGCCGACCGTCGCGACCGCCAACGAGATGACAGTCATCACGCCCAAAAGCCCGTCGATGGCACCCAGACGGCCAGCCTCACCGGCAGCCAGGGCCACTCCATAAGCATTCCCCGTGGTGACGTCCAGACCGGATCCCACTGCAGCGCCCACGTCGCCGACCAGCACCCCCAAGACAACACCGTCGGCAGCGCCGATCAACAGCAGATCAGCCGCACCGTCGTTGCCCTCGAGCCCGGCAACCGACTCCTCAGGCGACAGCATCACCGTCGGCACGGTCGTGGACCCGCCCGACCAAGGCCGGGCAAGACCGGTGACCACGACGTCCAGCGGTTCTGGCAGCAGCACCTGCAGCTGGTCGCCGATGCTGACACCAGCCTCCTCCGCGGTTGTGGCGTCCACGACGACACTTCCGGGCCGGCTCGCCCCTACCCCCGCCACCAGCCGCCACGGGCTGAGCGAAGGCTGACCAACCCATGTCTCAGCCACCGCCGTGCCAGCAGTCCCAATCACCTCACCCTCCACATCGACGAGACTGGCCGGACCCCGCACCACCGTGGCCACAGCATCGACGCCATCCAACATCCTCACCGCTTCAGCGCTGTCCACCGGTATCCCGGCCGTTTCTGCCGCGACAGCACTGCCGATCGTTTGCGGCGCTGCGACGACCACGTCCACATGATCCCACCCCGCACCCACCGACCCGGCAATCGATGCGCGCAGCCCCGACCCCAACTGCACCGTGGCCACGAGCACGGCGACACCCAACGCCAGCGCCACCACCGCCCCGACCAGACGGGCAAGGTTGACAACGGCACCACTCAACACCACACGAATCATCACCGGACCGTACGGACACCACTCACGGTGCCGCAATGGGGCCTTTCCCTGACTTCTCACCCACGCGATCGTTTCCGCGGAACCATCGGCGTGGAGCAGGCGCCCGTGGCGTGTGCGCTGTGACGGGTGTGGGATTAGGACGGCCAGGTGATGACCGTGGCCCCGTTCTCCCCAGCGGCGATGATCGCCACGGGTCGCATGTCAAGAGCGTCGAGATAGCGGCCGACGGACCGTGATGTCGGGTTGGATGAGGACTCGAGCCGGGCGACCTGCGCCTGGGACACCCCCATGTGCCCGGCCACCTGGGCTTGGCTGAGTCCCTGTCGAACTCGATGGGCCGACAGGGTACGTGCAGGTTGTTCCAAGCCCGCCCGGCAGCGAGAGAGCCACGCCCGCATCGCCGCTGACGTTCCGTAGGACTCGAGGTGGTCGCTGACCTGTTCGATCCGATCAGCGACCGGCCCCCAGGGGTCGGTGCGGACGGCGCGCAACAACGGCTGCCACCCGTCGACGTCCTGGCCGTCCAAGATGGCTTGGATACCAGCGGCCCCGATGTCGGTGACCGCGTGGCCGGGACCATAGTCAAGATGCCGAAGCGCCGTCATCCTCAGCCCCCTGCGTGGCGACCACGTCCAGGATCGCCGTGGAGAGATCCGTGCAGGCCCGACGCACAGCGGTCCAGTCCCGCCAGGGCTCTACCAACTGTCGATAGGCCGACAAATCAACCGCATCCAAGTCGTACGGCTGCGGGTCCGCCAAGGCCCGCACCAACTGGGTCGTCACGCCCCTCCCGACCTGTCGCTGGTCGACATAGTAGTCGTCCATTTGCGCCAGGAACTCACCGGCCGCTGACAGTCCGAAGCGGTCCGCCAGCGCCGCCACATCCAAGAAATCCCGGGTCGCGTTGCGGTAAACGATCATCCATGCCTTGACTCGGACCATCTCTGAGTCCGTCGGGACCCGGAGCGTGTGACCTGCCACGCTCATCTCGGTGACCTCCAGCGGCCGGTCGCGGCGCAACTGCAAGACACCAGTTTCAATCCCCTCGAAGTGTCCCAGGATCACCCGTCCTGGTCTGACCCGTTCGGTCACCCACCCATCACTTGCTTCCAGTACCGCAAGAATCTCATCAAACCGAGTGGCCAGGTCTGCGAGCACATGATCGTCATCGAACGACACCCGATGGTGGGCGTACAGCGCAGACGCGGTCCCGCCCACCAACACCGCGTCGGGAACGAGCGTCTGCAGCCGGTCTGCGGCCCACAGAACGTCCTCGAAGCGGGGGATCTTTGCCATAGGGCTCTGAGTATACGCTATAACGTATGGCTTCGCTTGGACTCCGAAGAGGTCCAGGTCTGCACAGTATCTCTAGCTAAATAGGACTCAACGGTTGCCAGGCAGGTGTATCAGCATGATGAGCCGGGCGGCGCTCTCGGCCAAACGATCTTCCCGTGTGGTCACCAGGTGTTCAAGCGACAAGCCGATCATCAGACTCCAAAATGATTCGGCTTCTACCCGGGGCGAGGCCGTTGTGGTCCAGCCCCGGGCGGCAAGGGTACGCCGGACGGCCTTTTCGCCCTGATCATGCAACCGGCCCAGGGTGGTTGACACCAGGGCCAAGTGTTGAGGGTCCCGGTGGACCATCAACATCGCCTCGGCAAACAGCGCAAGATCGGCGGAGTTGGCTGCGGCGTGGACGATCGCGTCGGCATAGCCCGTCGGCGTTTGCGCGTCAGCGCCAGCCACCTCCACCTCTTGGGCGACCTCCAGCGCTGCGCGGCACGCTGCTTCGATGAACAGTCCTTGTTTTGAGCCGAAATGGTAGGCAACCTGACTTGGCTGGGTCCCAGCGACCTCCGCAATTTGAGCCAGCGATACACCACCGAACCCGTGCTGACGAAACAAGCCCAGAGCAGCGCCGCGCAACGCCGCACGCGATCGCCGGCCGTCTGCCCGAGTGGCACGCCCACCTGTTGGATCCGGTGGATCGGTCGTCATAATCGTTAAGCCTTGCATCACCACCCCTGGTCTACTAGTTTGAATGGCATTCAAACTAGTAGATATTGTTCAACGGAGCGTTCATGGCCATCCCGTCCTCACCCGTCCATCGGCTGAACGACGCCAACCCGGCGTTGAACCAATCGGGGGGGACCCCGCACCATGACGCCTATGCCATCGACCCACTCCTGGGCCACCTCACGGACCAATGGGGGACCGGCTGGGCTGTGGCACAACTGTCGGACCTTGGCCGTGTCGTTGGCGACCCCCAGACCGAGCGGCTGGCCCGGGACGCCAACCGCCACCATCCGGAGTTGGTGACCTTCGATCCCTTCGGACACCGGGTCGATGAGGTCGAGTTCCACCCCTCCTACCACGACCTGATGGCGTTGGCGTTCGGGCATGGGGTGCACAGCCTGGCGTGGACGGGAGAGGGAGCCAACCCTCATCTGGCACGCGCGATGCTGTCGTATCTGTGGAACCAAGCCGAGAACGGTGTCGGCTGCCCGACCGCGATGACCTACGGGGCGCCGATCCCGTTCCGCACCGTGCCCGACCTGTGGGCACAGTGGCGTGACAAGGTGCTTGCGGCCGACTACGACCCTCGGCCCGTGCCGATGGAGGACAAAGCAGCGGTGACCATCGGCATGGCGATGACGGAGAAGCAAGGCGGCTCGGACCTTCGTGCCATCCGCACCACCGCGACACCAACCGGTCCGGCTGGACCCGGCGAGTGGTACGTCATCGACGGGCACAAATGGTTCACGTCGGTCCCGATGAGCGACGGGTTCTTCACTCTCGCGCAAACCGCGGAGGGACCGTCATGCCTGTTCTTCCCCAGGTGGCTGCCCGACGGGGCGGTCAACGGCATGCGCATTCAACGGTTGAAGGACAAGGTCGGCAACCGCTCCAACGCCTCCTCAGAGATCGAACTCGAGAGCTGCCTCGGCATCTTGGTCGGCGAACCAGGCCGAGGGATCAAGACGATCATCCAACAGGGCCATTTGACACGAATGGACTTCGCGGTCGGCTCGGCCGGGATGATGCGGGCGGCGCTGACCCATACCGCGCACCATGTCAGCCACCGCCGGGCGTTCGATCGGACTCTGGTGGATCTGCCGATGATGCGCGCGGTGCTGGCTGACCTTGAGGTAGAGGTTGAGGCCGCGACCCTGCTGGGGCTGCGGGTGGCGTTGGCCTATGACCTGGCTGAGGTAGACCCGATGGAAGAGTTGTTCGGCCGGGTTGCCACGCCGCTTGCGAAGTACTGGAATTGCCGCCGTGCGATACGTGTCGTGGCCGAGGCGCTGGAGTGCCACGGCGGCAACGGCTTCATCGAGGAGGGGCCCATGGCCCGGCTGTACCGTGAGGCGCCGTTGAACAACATCTGGGAGGGGACGTCGAATATGATGTGCCTGGACGTGTTGCGCTCGTTTGAGCGGCTGCCCGAGACAGTCGACGCCTTATTGCACGTCCTGCGACAGCCGGCGGGCCACGATGCGGCGTTCGACGCCGCCGTCGATGACGTAGAGAAGACGTTGCGGGACACCGAAGACTTGGAACCCCGGGCACGGTGGCTGGCCGACCGGCTGGCGACGTTGCTGGCCGGGGCGTTGTTGATCGAACAGGCCCCAAACGACGTGGCCAACCTGTGGCTGCGGACCCGTGTCGGCTCACCCACGGCGACACTGACCGGCATCGCCGCCAACGGTCCCGGGGTGGACACTCTGGTCGACCGTGCGTTGATCGCGTAGGCCGCCGCTGTGGAGCTGCAGTGGTTGACCGCCCCCGCGATGGTCACGCCAGCGATGCGGGCAGCTCTAACCGCCTGCTGGCGCGATGTATCCAACGCAGGCGGGGCCGTCGGGTTCCCCTTCCCGCCGGTCGACGAAGAGGACGTCCGCCTTGCTGTCGAAGCAATGGCCAAATCCCTCGACCCGGATTTGAACCGGTTGTTGGTCGCCACTGTCAACGGGGAACTGGCCGGGTGGCTGCTCTTGGCGGGAAACCAGAGCAGACTAACCCGGCACTGGGCCAAGGTGCTACGGGTTCAGACGGCGCTGGCTCATCGTGGAACCGGCATGGGGGCGGCCTTGATGGCAGAAGTGGCGCGAGTGGGCCTGTACGAATACGGCCTGGAGAAGTTGTTGTTGGAGGTTCGCGGTGGCATGGACCTGGAAGGTTTCTATCAACGGTGCGGCTGGCAGGTGGTCGGCAGCTGGCCGGGCGTGCTGAGAATGGCACCCGGAGACGACCGCGACGAGGTGCTGATGATGCTGGACCTGGTCGGTGATCAAAACGTTTCCGCGGAAACACCGCACGACTAGAGCTTTGTGGCACGCATCGTGTAGCTGGCGGCCAGCCGGTCGGGCGATTCCCGCAGCTGCCACTCCCCGCCAGGTATCGCCACCATGGCGTCGCCCAGTGGATTCCACGGCACGCTGGTGTGTTCGGTGAATGAGTCCAGCCGCAGACCGGCGTCTGCCACCGCGGTCAGGATCTCTCCCAGGCCGTGGTTGAACGAGACCGACTCGGGAGACTGCACCGGGCCATCCACCTCCACATACGTATCGGTTTCGACGAACGTGGTACCGCCCTCGACTTCGAAGTAGGGAAACTCCACGACCAACAACTGGTCTTCGCGAGGGTCCGACAGGGACCACAACATCGGATGGCCCTCGCGGATGAACAGCCGCCCGCCGGGGCGCAACAGCCCAGCGACCACCCGAGCCCATTCGGCGATGTCGGGCAACCAGCACAACGCCCCGATACCGGTGTAGACCAAGTCAAACCGCTTCGCGCCCAAGACGTCGACAGCGTCGTACACCTCTGACTCGGTCCAGTCGATGTCGGCCCCACAGTCGGTGGCCAGGCCAGCGGCAACGCCCAGCGCGGCCGGCGAGAAGTCAAGCCCCGTGACCTGCGCGCCCAAGCGGTGCAGCGACAGCGTGTCGGTGCCGATATGGCACTGCAGATGCACCGTGTCGAGCCCGGCGACATCGCCGAGCAACGGCAGGTCAAAGCGCACCACGTCGGACAGGAGTTCACGGTCGTCGCGGTACCGATACAGCGCGTAGCCCTGTTCGTGCAATGGCACGCGGCTTTCCCAGTTGGCGAGGTTGATTGCCAGGTGCGGGCCGGTCGCATTAGCAGCAGGGCTGTCGGACGGCTGGCTCATTCCACCACACTATGTTTCCGCGGAAACGCCGCTTGCTCGCCTAATCACAACGCTTCGCCGCGATCACGCCCGAGACACACAACGGGCTCGAGGAGGAGGTGTGCGTGGCCGGCGACTTCATGGTGGTCTTGGTGGATCCGGATGTGGGTAGGGTGCCATTGGTGATCACCGCCCCCGTGCAGCACAGTGACCCACGGTTGGGTTTGAACCGACTACGGGCACCCGGCGTTGTGCTGGGCATCGGCCTGGGCGGTTTCTTCGATGGAATCGTATTCCACCAGATACTGCAACTCCACCACATGTTGTCCAACGCCGGCAACGATCAGATCGGGCTTGACCCCACGCCGGTCACCACCGTTGCGGGACTTGAGGCCAACACGCTGTGGGACGGGTTGTTCCATGTGGCCACCTATCTAGCTGTGCTCATCGGGCTTGTGTGGCTGTGGCGGCGGTGGGACACCGTCCAGCCAGTGTGGGCGCCGACGAAGTTCTTGGTCGGTTGCTTGATGTTCGGATGGGGCCTGTTCAACGTCGTCGAAGGCATCATCAACCATCACATTCTTCAAATACACCATGTGGTCGCCGGTGACTGGCAAGTGATCTGGGACCTGGTCTTCCTTGCGGCAGGCACCGTGTTCATCGTGGGCGGCGCCCGGTTGATGCAGAATGCGGAAAGCGACACCACCCGCCGCCGTCGCTCCCCGTAGCCGCGACCCCATCCTCGACACTGATCAAGTCGACAGTTGGGCTGCCATACCAGCGATACCGCGCTCGATCTGGTCAGGTGTGGCGGCGCCATAGCCGACGACAAGCCCAGAGGGCGGCAGGGCCGACTGTGCATAGGCGTGTAACGGTACGACGCCAAGATCAGCTGCGGCGCTGGCCGCCTCCTCCAGCGCGGTTGAGTCTACGGCGACGTCAGGAACAACAACGGCATGTAGCCCGGCGGCGATGCCGGTAACCGCCCAACCTGGCAAGTGGCGGTCAACGGCAGCCAAAAGACGACGGCGACGGACGGCATACCGGCCGGCCATGCGTCGAATGTGACGATCAAGCGCCCCGGTCTCGATGAATATCGCCAGTGCCACCTGG
>JBBSNE010000118.1:0-7825 GCA_038232815.1 Euzebyales bacterium
CACCACTTTAGGCCTGTCGCCTTTGTCCGCCCAGACGACCCAAACGTCACAAACCTCCGCCGGGGCGCCCGGGACTGGGCACAGACCGTCGCCGATGTGAGCGGGAGTGGCCCGCCACCACCACCGCCAGATCTTCCAACGCAGCGATGCTGTGGCCGCTCACGAAGTCATCGACGTGAGGCAGTGCTGCAGCCATGCCCCCGACCAACGGCTGGTACCCGGGGGCGGCCTTGCGTGGGTTGGACCAAACAACGCGATGGGCTAGACGGTGGAGCCGGGCCATCTGTTGACTCAAGACCGTTGTGTCGTCCCGTTCCCAACCATCGCTCAGGATGACCACGACCGCTCCTCTGGCCAAACCGCGCTGCCCCCACAAGTCCAGCCATTGCTTCAACCCGTCGCCCAGCCTGGTGCCGCCCGACCAGTCCGGGATGGCGCCTGCGACTGCGGCCATCGCCGTCTCGGGATCACGATTGCGCAACTCGGTGGTGATCCGGGTCAGTCGTGTCCCGACGGTGAACGCCTCGATGGGGCGATCCTGATGCCCCCGGCCGATCGCGACATGTGCGAATCGCAGCAGTGCGTCGGCATAGGTGTTCATGGACCCGGACACGTCCACCAGCAAGACGACCGTTCGGGGCCGGGATCGCTGGCGTCGGTGCCGTAGGCGGCGCGGGTCACCCAGACCGTGGAGGGCCTCTCGGACCGTCTGGTGTCTATCGATCGACCCCCGCTGCCATGGTTCGTGACGACGGGTCCGTCGGCGTTCACCGGGCAGTCGCAACGCCGCCAGTAGTCGATTGATCAACTCGCGGTCAGCCGGTGACACCGACGCCAGATCGCGATGGCGTAACACCTCGGTCGCAGAGGCACTGACCGTCAACCGCATGACCTCATCGTTCTCCGGGTCGTCGGTGGCATGCAGTGGGGCGGTCAACGACTGCAGCGTTTTGGGCTGCGTGTCCATAGGGGCCTGTTTCAAGCGTGTATGGGGTGCCTCGCCCCCGAAGAAGGACACAAAGGCCCGGTCGTAGCGGCCGAAGTCCTGCGGATCACCGCACAGTGTCGAACGTCCGGCCCAATACACGTCGCTGCGCACGGTTGGGTCCAGGACAGCCATGGCGTCAAGGAAGGCCGTTGTCCGCCCCACCGTCACGGGAACGCCCGCCGCCCGGACCGTCCGCGCGAACGCGGTGGCACTGGCGACGATGTCGGCGCGCACGACCTACAGCTCTGCCAGGGCCTTGGCGACCATCCGACCCAGATCAAGACGTTGTGCCTGTTCCAGGTCCTCGCGGTACTTGAGGACCGACCCCAACGTGCTGGTGGCCAATTCGGCATCCAGGGTGTCGGCACCCAATGCCACCAAGGCCTGTGTCCAATCGATGGTCTCGGCCACTCCAGGGGGCTTGAACAAATCCTCGCCGCGAAACTGTTGCACCACCGCGACCACCTGTCGGGTCAGCTGCTCGCCTGCTGACGGGCAGCGCCGTCGCACGATCGCACACTCCCGCTGGAAGTCTGGATGGTCAAGCCAGTGATAGGTGCAGCGGCGTTTCAACGCATCGTGGACCTCCCGGGTGCGGTTGGATGTGATCACCACAACCGGCGGTATGTCTGCGCGGATCGGCCCCAGCTCGGGGATGGTGACGCTGAACTCGCTGAGCAGTTCAAGCAAGAACGCCTCGAACTCGTCGTCAGCCCGATCGATCTCGTCGATCAACAGGACCGACGGCGAGGTGCGGAGTGCCTGCAGCAACGGCCGTTCCAACAAAAAGCGTTCGTCGTACAGCTCGTGTTCCAACGTCTCGACATCCGCATTCCCCGACCCGACCCCAGCGGTCTCCGCCGCGCGAAGATGCAACAGTTGCCGCGGGAAGTCCCAGTCGTACAAAGCCTGGGACGCGTCGATGCCCTCATAGCACTGCAGGCGGATCAGCGGGGCATCCAACAGTTCGGCAAGCGCCTGGGCCAAGGCGGTTTTCCCCACGCCTGGCTCGCCCTCCAAAAACATCGGCCGGTGCAGACGCAAGCCCAGGTAGGCGACGGTTGCCAGGCCGTCGCCGGCCAGGTAGTCGATCTGTGTCAGAGCAGCTGCAAGATCAGCAGGCGTGTCGATCCCAGGTGGCAGCAGGGTCTGACCCTCAATCAATTGCGGCAAGAATCGCGCGCTTGGTCAGCACGCGGGCCAGGTGCATCCGAAATTGACTGTCGGCATTCAGGTCGTCGGGGGGATTGGCCCCTTCCCCGGCACGTTCACAGGCTCGAGCAATGTGTTCGGGGTTGTCGGTTGTCAGACCGACCAGTTCGGCCTCCACCCCGGTGGCCCGGACGGGAACGCTGTCCATGTGGGTCAGCCCGATCATGGCAGCATCGATCGCGCCGTTGCCGTGCAGCACCGCCAGGGATCCGACGATGGCCCAACCGTGGGAGATCCTGCTGAACTTTTGATAGTTCCACTTGGAGCCTTGCGGCAATTTGGGCCAAGACACCTCCACCAGCACTTCGTCGTCCTTCACGGCGGTCTCCAAGTAGTCCACGAAGAACTCATTGGCAGGGACGCGGCGGCGACCATCGGGGCCTTGGATCACGAACTGGGCATCCAGTGCCAACGCCATGGCCGGCATGTCGCTGGCCGCATCGCCGTGCGCCAGGGACCCACCATGTGTGCCGCGATGCCGCACCTGCGGGTCACCCACCTTGCCGGTCACGTCCGCGATGACCCCGCAGTGCCGGGCGACCAACGGATCGATCATGACGTCATAGTGGGTGGTGGCCGCTCCGATGACCAGCCGGTCGTCGTCTTCACGCACTCCTTTCAACTCCTCGACCCGTGCGATGTCCACCAGCGTCTCGGGGTAGGCCAGACGCAACTTCATCAGGGGGAGCAGTGAATGGCCCCCGGCCAGGATCTTGGCGTCCTCGGCACTGCCAAGCGCCGCGACGGCCTCATCAACTGAGGACACTCTCACATACTCGAACTCAACCGGAATCATTGTTGGCCTCCTTCAGGACGCGCTGCGTCGTCTGCGATTGCGGCACCGGCACCGGTCGGGTCAGTGACCCGGGTCTGCTGCCCCGCGTCAGCAGCCGCCATGGCCGCCCACACGTTCTTCGGGGTCATCGGCATCAACACGTCGGTCACACCCCGGGGTCTGAGGGCATCCACGACGGCGTTGACCACTGCGGGGGTCGATGCGATCGTGCCGGCCTCGCCCACCCCTTTGACGCCAAGGTCGTTGGATGTCGCCGGGGTTTCGGTGCGGTCGGTGATGAACGTCGGCATGTCAACGGCAGTGGGCAGGGTGTAATCGATCAGCGAACTGGTCAACAGGTTGCCGTCGTCATCGAACTCCACCCCCTCCCACATCGCCTGGGCGATGCCCTGTGCCAGTCCGCCGTGGACCTGACCCTCGACGATCATGGGATTGATGACGTTGCCGATGTCGTCGACGCAGACATATTTGCGGATGCTGACCCAGCCCGTCTCGGTGTCCACCTCGGTGGCACACAGATGCGTCCCGTGCGGGAAGCTGAAGTTCTCGGGGTCAAACACCATGTTGGACGTCAGGTCCAACTCGACACCCTCGGGATAGTCGTGACCGGCGAAGACCGCCAGTGCGATGTCTTGAATGGTGGTGGACTTCTCCTTGTCTCCCTTGACCGAGAAGGTCCCGGCCTCGAAGTCAAGGTCGTCTTCACTGGCCTCCAACATGTGGGCTGCGAAGGTCTTGGCCTTCTCGACCACCTTGTCACAGGCGCGCTTCAGCGCGATGCCACCCACGACAAGTGATCGTGAACCGTAGGTGTCAAGCCCCATGGGGCTGATCTTGGTGTCACCGTGCAGGACGTCGATGTCGTCAAACGGGACACCCAGGTAATCCGCGGCGATCTGTGACCAGGCGGTCACGTGGCCCTGGCCATGCGGGCTGGACCCGGTAACCACCTCAACCTTTCCAGAGGGGAGGACCCGGACGGTCGCCGCTTCCCAACCACCGGCGCCGTAGTCCAGTGAGCCCAGCACACGGGAGGGTGCCAGACCGCACATCTCGGTGAACGTCGAGATGCCGATGCCAAGCTGCACGCTGTCGCCTGAATCGCGGCGTTGTTGTTGTTCTTGACGCAACCCGTCGTAGTCGAACAGGTCCATCGCCTTGGCGGTCGCGGCCTCGTAGTTGCCCGAGTCATAGGTCAGGCCGGTGATCGTGTCGTAGGGGAACTCCTCATGGGCGATCCAGTTGCGTTTGCGCAACTCCATCGGATCCATGTCCAGTTCCGCGGCCAACTCGTCGACGATGCGCTCTATCGCAAATGTCGCCTCGGGACGACCGGCACCCCGGTAGGCGTCAGTCGGGGTCTTGTTGGTGAACACCCCGGTGCATTCGAACTCATAGGCGTCCATCTTGTAGATCGCCGGGAACATCAATGCTCCGAGGATCGGAACACCGGGCGTCACCAGTTGCAGGTAGGCACCCATGTCGGCCAGCAACTTGACCTTCAGGCCGCGGATCCGACCATCGGCGTCCGCCGCGATCGAGATGTCTTGGATCTGGTCGCGTCCGTGAATCGTCGCCTGGATGTCCTCTGAGCGTGTGGCGGTCCACTTGATCGGCCGGCCCAGCCGCATGGCGATCGCGGTCAACAGCACTTCTTCGGCATACACGTTCAGCTTGCTGCCGAACCCGCCGCCCACGTCGGGCGCCACGACGCGGATCTTCTGCTCTGGGATGCCCACGGTCAACGCCAACATCAGCCGCAGGATGTGTGGGATCTGCGTGGACGAGTACAACGTCAACTCCCCCGACGCGGCCTGCGGCTCGACCACGACCGAGCGGGGCTCGATCGCCATCGGGATCAGCCGTTGGTTGATGAACCGACGCTGGACCACATGCTCGGCCTGATCGAATGCCGCGTCGACGTCGCCGTTGCTGAAGGGCCACACATAAGAGATGTTCGACTGGGTGTCCTCGTGGACCCTTGCGGCGCCGTCCTTGGCGGCCGCGGCCATGTCGACCACCGCTTCGAGCGGTTCGTAGTCGACATCGATGGCTTCCAGGGCGTCGACGGCAGACGCCTTGTCCCGGGCCAGCACGACGGCAACGGCATCCCCGACGTAGTTCACCTCATCGACGGCCAGGGCCATGTGGGGGGGGTTGACCATGTCAGGGGTGACGGGCCAGGCGCACGGCAGGGCGCCATAGTCATCTGCCAGGTCAGCGCCGGTGTAGACCTCGATGACGTTGGCACTGTCCTTGGCACCGCTGACGTCGAGGTTGGTGATCTTGGCGTGGGCCATGGGCGACCGCAGGATCGCGGCGTGCAGCATCCCGGGGAGAGTGATGTTGTCGGTCCAGCGGGTCTGTCCGGTGATCAGTCGAGCATCTTCCTTCCGAAGGGTCGCCTTCCCGATCTGGGTTTCTGGTCGGTCTTCGATGGCCGTCATCGGTTTGCTCCGTTCATCTCGTTCGCCGCCTGGGCCACGGCCTCGACGATGTTTTGATAGCCGGTGCAGCGGCACAGGTTGCCTTCAAGTCCCGCCCGGATCTCCTCTTCGGTGGGTGAGGCGTTCTGGGACAGCAATGACATGGCCGAGCAGATCATCCCGGGGGTGCAATACCCACATTGCAGGCCGTGCTTTTCATGAAAGGCCTTCTGCACCGGGTGCAGATCACCATTGCCAACTCCTTGGATCGTGGTGACCTCTGCCCCGTCCGCCTGGACTGCCAACATCGTGCAGGATTTCGCGGAGCGCCCGTCCACCAGGATCGTGCATGCCCCACAGTTGGAGGTGTCACAACCGATGTTGGTACCGGTCAGGCCCAACACCTCTCGCAGATAGTTCACGAACAACAGTCGTGGTTCGACATCGTCGGTGTAGCTGGTCCCGTCCACCGTGACCGTGATGGCCGTGCGCTTGGCCTGCGTGGTCGTACTAACCATGTGCCCTCCAGGAGGTTGGTGATGCTGCCGGCTGCTTACGAACTGGAGCCTAATGCGGGCGGGGCGCAGCCGAAAGGGCAAAACGGCTCTATCGCAAAAATCGTCAGCGGCATGACGGCATGGCAGGATGCTGGCCACCCAGTATTCGATGAACAAAGGCACACAGATGAGCTCCCCCACCGCTGTTTTAATGGACGACCTGCAGTCCTTGGTCGGCACCACCTTGGGTCCCACCGAGTGGCGTGACATCACCCAGGACGACGTCAACACCTTCGCCGACGTCACCGGTGACCACCAATGGATCCACATCGATCCACAGCGTGCGGCAGACGGCCCCTTCGGGGGCACCATCGCCCACGGCTTCATGACCCTGTCGCTGATCCCTGTGCTGGTTGCCCAACTTCTGAAGGTCGAGGGGTCCGCGCTGACTGTCAACTACGGCTTGAACAAAGTCCGTTTCCCCTCACCCGTGCCGGTCGGCACGGCGGTACGCGCCACAGGCGAGCTGACCAACGTTGAAGAGGTGACCGGTGGACTGCAGGGCGAAATGGCCCTGACCATCGAACGTGACGGCGGAACCAAGCCTGTTTGCGTGGCCGAATCCGTGTTCCGCTACTACCGCTAGCGGGGGGCCGCCACGCTCGCCATCGATCGGTCACCCGCCGATGTAGGACATTTCCACTCGTTGATCTGGTTGCGTCTGCTGTTCGGCCCGCAGTTCTGAATAGCGGTCGGCCCGCCCGCCCCAGATCGCTGCCAGACGATCGTGCAATTCGGCATCGTCGGCCCCAGCCCGCAGAACGGCCCGCAGGTCATGACCCCGGGTCGCGAACAGACAGGTGAACAACTCGCCCACTGCCGACAGTCGGGCACGCACACAGGTCTGACAAAAGGGTTGGGAAACGCTCGCGATGACCCCGACCTCACCGGCACCGTCGTCATAGGTGTAGCGATCGGCAACCGCATTGGCACCGGTACCACGGTCAGGTCGCACCACCGGGGACAATGGATGGTCTGCAGCAATCAGGTCAAGGATCTGTTGGGCGGTGACCACATCCCCCGGGTCCCACCCGTTGGTGCTGCCCACGTCCATGAACTCGATGAACCGCACCGTGACACCCCGGTCACGGCCGAATCGGGCCAACGGCAACACCTGCGATTCGTTGACGCCCCGTTGCACCACGGTGTTGATCTTCACCTGCAGGCCACGTTCCAACGACGCATCGATCGCCGCGACGACCGTGTCGACCCTGACTTTGACGTCGGCCATCCGGGCGAACGTCGGTTGGTCAAGAGCATCAAGGCTGACGGTGACGCGGTCCAGGCCCGCAGCCACCAGATCATCCAGAGCGTCGGGGAGCAGGACACCGTTGGTGGTCATGGCGATGTCATCGATGCCGTCGATGTCGTCCAACGCCTTGACCAGAACCGGCAGATCTCGTCGCAGCAACGGTTCGCCGCCGGTCAGACGGACCTTGTGGACCCCCAGGCCGGCGCCCACCGAGACGACCCGGGCGATCTCTTCGAAGCTCAGCAGAGACTGACGTGGCAAGAACGCATGGTCGGGTCCGAACTGCTCACGTGGCATGCAGTAGGTGCAACGGAAATTGCAGCGGTCAGTGACCGACACCCTGAGGTCGTTCAAGCCGCGTCCCAATCGGTCCGTCGTCACGGTTCCAGGCTATGCGTTGGTGACGCACGGGGCTGCCCACTACATTTCTGGCATGCCGAACAGGACGCACGACACAGTCCTGAATGGCCTGGCTGAAACGGTGCAGCGTCATCGGGCTCTGATCGCGGGTCTGTGTGTCCTGTCAATCATCGTGTTCTGGCCAGGCTCGGCAACACCGGCGGTCAGCGCGCCGGGTGCCCGTGTCGCCCTTGA
>JBBSNE010000119.1:0-7823 GCA_038232815.1 Euzebyales bacterium
AGAGGACAAGGACGGCCGCCTGGTGCTGTCCAAGAAGCGGGCGCAGTACGAAAAGGCCTGGGGCAAGATCGAAGAGATCCACGAGCGGGACTCAACGGTCACGGGCACCGTCATCGAGGTGGTCAAGGGTGGTCTGATCCTGGACATCGGCCTACGCGGGTTCCTGCCGGCGTCGCTGGTGGAGATGCGTCGGGTCCGCGACCTGCACCCCTACGTCGGTCAAGAGCTTGAGTGCAAGGTCATCGAACTGGACAAGAACCGCAACAATGTGGTCCTCAGCCGTCGCAAGTTCCTTGAGGAAACCCAGAGCGAGTTCCGCCGCGAGTTCCTGGAGACGTTGCAGAAGGGCGAGATCCGCAAGGGCACCGTCTCCTCCTGCGTCAACTTCGGTGCCTTCGTCGACCTCGGCGGCGTCGACGGTCTGGTCCACGTCAGCGAGTTGAGCTGGAAGCACGTCGACCACCCGGGTGAGGTCGTCGAGCTTGGCCAAGAAGTCGAGGTCGAGGTTCTTGACGTCGATCTGGAACGTGAGCGCGTCTCATTGAGCCTCAAGGCCACCCAGGAAGACCCGTGGCAGCAGTTCGCCCGCCAGCACTACGTCGGTGAGTTCGTCGAGGGCAACGTCACCAAGCTGGTGCCCTTCGGTGCGTTCGTCAAGGTCGAGGACGGCATCGAGGGTCTGATCCACATCTCAGAGCTGGCCGACGCCCATGTCGAGCAGCCCGAGCAGGTCGCGAAGGTCAACGACAAGATGACCGTCAAGATCATCGACATCGACGATGTGCGCCGCCGGATCTCGCTGTCGTTGAAGCAAGCCGTCAAAGCGGGATACGGCGAGGCACCAGAGATCCAAGAAGCGCCCGCCTATGCGGCCGAGGCGCCCTCCTCCGGCGCAGAAGCGTCCAGTTCGTCCGGCGGTTCGGCCTCCAGCGGCGACGGTGGTTCGGCGATGGGCGCCGCCTTGGCTCAGGCCATGCAGCGGTCACAGGGGACCGAAGAGGTCGAGGAGGCCGGCGACGGTCTGTCCGCGCAGGATGTCATCGCCCGGGTGCAGGCCCAAGCCGCGTCGGCCGCAGGCGAGGCTCCCCCGGCAGACATCGACACGGCAGACATCGACACGGCAGCTGAACCACCCGCAGACATCGACGCGTCCGACGACGCTGCGTCTGAGGACCCTGTGTCTGAGGACGTCATCGATCAAGCCGTCACCGGTGACGAAGACACAACGGTTGAAGACGATGTCGCGGTGGACCAGCCGTCCACCGACGACACGCCTGAGACCTCAGATCCGCAGATCGCGCAAGAGGCCGCCGCATCCGTCGCGGCTGCTGACGATGCAGCGCCCGAGGAGCCACTGCCCGACGCGGTTGCGCAAGCCGCCGCTGCTGCGGAAAACGCCGCACCGGCCGAGACCGAGGAGGCCCACGAAGACACCTCTGAGTCCGTTACGGTCACTGCGGACGCTGACAGCGACGACGCTGATGTGGACGACGCCGATGAGGACACTGCAAACGAGGACGCCTCAGAAGACGAGTAATTCTGCGAACACCGTTCAGGGGTCGCCTACGGGCGGCCCCTGAGTCGTTGTGACAGGCTTACGCCGTGCTACTAGTCGGACTAACGGGGGGAATAGCTTCGGGAAAATCCACGGTGTCGGAACGCTTCGCCGTCACGCATGGGTTTCCCGTCATCGATGCCGACCAGGTTGCCCGTGGGATCGTGGAGCCGGGTCAGCCGGCGCTGCAAGAGATCAAGGATCGGTTCGGGGACCGGATCATCCAGCCAGACGGCACGTTGGATCGTCCCGGCTTGGGCTCGGTCGTGTTCGCCGACGAGCAGGCCCGCTTGGATCTGAACGCCATCACCCATCCGCGCATCTCTGATGAGATCAAGCGACGGCTTGAGCGGTTCGGTGACCACGACGGGCCAGTCGTGGTTGATTCACCGCTTTTGGTCGAGATGGGTCATGCCAAGGACTACCCCGTCATCGTGGTGGTGGCCACCTCTCCGCAGGCGCAGCATCAGCGGTTGGTCGAGGATCGCGGGATGGACGCCAAGGAGGCGTGGAACCGGATCAACAGTCAGGCGCCGCTAACGGAGAAGTTGGCCGTGGCGACCCACGTGATTCGCAACGACGGCACCCTGGAAGCCTTGCACGCACGCGTGGACAAGGTTGCAGCCGCCCTTACTGACGGGGGGTGATCACCACCGCCACCGCCATCGGGGCGTACTGCAGCAGGTGCGCGACGGTGTGGCCCAAGAACGATCCGTCTGTTCTGCGCTCGGCGCCGACGATCAGGACATCCGCCTGGACTTCCTCCGCCGTGGCTATGAGTTCTTCTGCCACCCGGGTGCTACGCAGAAGATGGACATCGACGGCGATGCCCAGGTCGGTTGCGTTTCGACGGGGGGCTGCCAACACGTCATCGGCATCGGCGAAGGACCGGGTCTGCGTCGTTGTCGCCACCTGGCCCATACCGCTTGGGACGGCGGTGACACCACCGGTTGGAACGGGTTCGGGGCGATCAATCACATGGAGCAGCGACAGGGTGGACTCGTGACGTGCCGCAACTCGTATGGCGACATCCACCGCCGACGTGCCGGCCTCGGATCCGGTGACCCCAGTGGCAATGCGCTGCAGGTCGACCATGGCCGGGTCAGATTCGGGAGCGTTTCGGACCAGCAGCAATGGGACGTTTGCAGCAGCAACGATCCGTTCCAGGGTGCGGCTCATCCCCCCGTCGGTCGTGGCGGTGGTGCCCAGGGCCAGAAGGTCATAGCCCAGCACCGATTCGGCCAGCACTTCTGACGCAGTGTCGGCCGCGATGTGATCACGCCACCGAAGGCGTCGACCGATGTGGTCGCTCAAGCTTCTGGCTGCTGCCTGGCCCGCCTGCGCGTCCTCATCTTCACCGTGCACCGTCAACGCGGTCAGGGTGGCGGTCGGCGGCAACAGGGCACTGACCAAACGGCCGGCCAACACCGACGATGAACCCCCCCGGGTCGGCAACAGGGCCGTCCGCATGTGGGCAAAGATTCCGTGTGTGGACTCCTCGCCCGTGCTGTCGGCAGTGATGCCCAGCACCCATGTCAGGAGTGGGGGCGCCATCAACGACGTCACGACGGCCATGACCACGATGGCGCTGTAGGCCTCCCCCGACAGGACCCCAAGTGACAATCCCACCGAGGCGACGACGATTTCCAGCGCACCACGGGCATTCAGTCCGATGCCGATGGCCAGGCCGTCACGATTGCCAAAGCCGCCCAGTCGGGCCCCGATCCAGCCGCCCAGGACCTTGCTGATGACCGCGACCGCAATGATGGCGAGCGTCCAGTACAAGATGGGTGGCCTGATGATGGCAAATAGGTCCACCTGCAATCC
This sequence comes from Euzebyales bacterium, assembly GCA_038232815.1. Taxonomy (GTDB): domain Bacteria; phylum Actinomycetota; class Nitriliruptoria; order Euzebyales; family Euzebyaceae; genus Euzebya. The sequence goes on from JBBSNE010000119.1 coordinate 3,383, forward strand.
GGCGGTGGCGAAGAACACCGGCGCCAGTATCTGATCGGCCATCCGGCTGAGGGGCTTTTCGATCTCGGGGCCACCCAACGGTGATCGGGACAGCACCATCCCAGCGACGAAGGCCCCCAACACCGCCTCGACCCCAAGCGCTTGGGTCACCGCGCCGGCAGCCACGATGATAATTGTCGCCGTGCCCAGCAGCGACGCCTGGTCGTCATCGGACCGACGGACCATCCGCAACAGGCCGTCAACCGCCTTTTGACCGACGGTCAGGCCGCCGACGATGACGACGACCGAGCCCACAAGTGCCGTGGCCAGGCCTATCAGCGGGGATCCGGCGCTGGTGGCCACGCCTGCCACGACGCCCAACAACGCCCAGCCGATGACGTCGTTGACCATGCCGGCTGCCAGCATGACCTGTCCCACGCCGGCCTTGGCCAGACGAAGTTCTCGAAGGACCTTGGCCACGACCGGGAGCGCAGAGATCCCCAAGGCGACCCCGATGAACAATGGCAGTGCGCTGGTACCGGCCTCCCCCGCGAAGCTTGCGGGCAGGGCGTAGCCCAACGCCAGCCCCATGGCGATGGGAATGACCAGGCTGGCTGTGGAGGTGGTGACAGCCACCCGACCCAATCGCTTGAGGGTGCCAAGATCGATCTCGAAACCGGTCACCGCCAACAACAACACCACGCCCAACCACGCGATGGCGCTGATCATGGCAGCGACGTTTCCTTCAGCCGGGAAGAGCCAGGCCGTTGCTTGGGGCGTCAGGCGCCCCAGCAGCGTCGGTCCCAGCAGGACACCGGCTGTCAGCTGCCCGACGACTGACGGCTGACCGATGCGCCGAGCGGCGTAGCCCAGGAGCTTGGCGGCCAGCAGCAAGATCCCCAATGAGACCCAGAACCGCAACAGGTCATCGGCCGAGACTGTCCCGGCGGCAAGTATCACCGTCATTCGGCGGCGTGGGTTGCGCGTCGTGAACGTTCTCGGATGGCGGCACCGGTGACCCCGGAGGGGATCGGCCAGCGGTCGATCAGGATAGCCTCACTGTTGCGTGGGATGCGACTGATGCTGTTGGCCGGCGCTGCCGGGTCCATCAGTTCCAAACGTTGGGCGACGGCATGCCAGCGACCGTTGAACCCGATGCGGTTCGCCGCACCCATGGCGACGTCGGGCGGTATCAGACCCCAGCTGCCGTCAGGCATGGCCACGACCGCCGGTACACCGGGTGGCAGCAAGGATGCGTCCCGGTGCGGATGGGCGGACACGCTGGGAAAGACGGGCAGGGGCACGGCCAGATCACCCATCGTGTACCCGTTCAACCGTGCGACGGTTCGGGCATCGTCCAAGGCGGACAGACACCATGCCCCGGCCGCCAAGCCGATGAATCCGACCGCAAAGCCGGCCTCCATGTTGGTGATTGCCATTGCCAGACCGGTGATCACCAGCAGGCCACTCAGCATTGCGCCCCCGACATACCTGCCTGCGGTCGGGGCCGGTCGGATGATGATGTGTGTCGCCATGGCTTCACCATGCCCTGAAGGGACGCCATCGCCGTACCCGAAGTCGGGTAGTCAGGGCTACCGGTTCAGATCAGTGGGGGTACTGGGTGTTGACGACCTCAGACAAAGAAACTTGCCAGTCAACGGTTGATTCTGCGGTCTTTTTAGCCAACGCGCCCACGTTCATGAATGCGTCGGACAACATGACCTGACGGTTGTTGCGATGTTGCACCGTCGGAACCACGGACGCGGTCTCGCCCAAGGCGGTTGCCAGAATCTCAAAACCGGTGGCGGAGTTGAAGATGCCCTGCCAACTTGTGTCGCTGAACCGCAGATAGTCCCACGGGACTTCGTGTAGTGGGAACGTCTGGTGGGTCCCGATGAACACCAACCCTCCGGTCGACAACACCCGATTGATCTCCACCGCTGCTTTCCAGGGCATGAGGACGTGTTCGAAGACCGACAAAGCGAAGACGCCGTCAAATGATCTTGAGGGAAACAGCGTGCTGAGTTCATGAACGTCACCGACCACATCGACGTTGGGTCCGGCGACGATATCCATTCCGACATAGGCCCTGTCACCGAGCCTGTCCAAACGGTCAACCCCTGAGCGCGCACGTGACCCTATCTCAAGAACGGAGTTGCCGGCTTCGGCGAAGAAGCGTTGTTCCAGCCCCTTCCAGTGGACGGCGATGTCGACCCGGCCATCCAGAAGCGGTCCCGAAACGAGATGGGTTCATCGACATGGGAGTGAAGGGTGCTTACGGCGGGTCAACCAGACCATGTTGTAGGGCCAGGCTGACGGCCTCAAGCCGAGAGGATGCCCCCAGCTTTCCCATGAGGTTGCGGATGTGGGTCTGGACGGTCTCGGGGGAGATGCCAAGCCGCACAGCGATCTCGGTGTTGCCCAGACCGTAGACCAGATGTTCGATGATCTCTGATTCACGGGCAGTCAGTTGATCGGCCAACAATTTGGAGCGCCAGTGGCGGTCCCGGTCCTTGGCCAGGGCCTGCAGACGTCGGCTCGTCTCAACCGGTGGCAAGACCGACCCACCGGCGGCAACCACCCGGATCGCATCGATGATCTGTGCCATCTCCGCCGTCTTTGACAACACCGCCGCGGCACCCGCTTCGATGGCCAACCCAAGTTGGCGATCATCCCGCAGACCCGTCAGCACGACCGAGGGTGTCGGCGGATCGCCATCTCGCAACGCAGCGATGACGCCCAGACCGTCTCCTTCTGGAAGTTCAAGGTCGACGACGGCGACATCGGCGGCAGCTGCAGCAGCCCGAGCGGTCTCGATGACGCCCGTACCCAACTGCGCGGCGACTTCCATATCAGGTTCCAACGACAGGACGGCCGCCATGGCCTGCCGGAAGCTGGCATGGTCCTCAACCAAGACGACCCTGATCATGTCGGGTCGTCAGCCCCTAACGGCAATGTCACCTGCAACCGACCACCCGGCAGCTCAGGTTTGACAATGGAGATCGTGCCCCCGTGCGCACGGGTGATCTCCCGGGCGATCCACAACCCCAGTCCGGTGCCTGCCTGCTGGGTTCCGACACCTCCACGTTGATACTTGCCGAACAGGTGGTCGGCATCAGCACTACCAAAACCCGGGCCGTTGTCACTGACCAGTATCTGATAGACCCCCCTGGCGCGGTCGCCGGCGATGGCAATGGGGGTACCGGCGGGTGAGTAGCGCGCCGCGTTGGCGACCACGTTGCGCAAAACCTGAGACATGCGAGTGGGATCCATCTGCAGCAATTCGTCTTGGGCATGAACCGAGACAGGATGGCCACCAGGCAGGGCCCGTCCGAAGGCGGCGGCTTCCGTCAGCAGCGGGAGGATCAAGACGGGTCTCAGGTCGACCGCCAGGATGTTGGAGTCGATCCCGGTCAGCTGATCCATCCGTTCGACCAGAACCTGCAATCGTCTGGCCTCGGTGCTGATGGTGTGTGCTGCCTGATCCGAGGGCTCAGCCAGCGCTGCGGATTCAAGGACGTGGGCGTAGGCCGCAATCGTCGCGACCGGCGTTGCCAACTCATGGGTGACCACGGAGCGAAATGACGCCTCTTGCGCAACGTAGTCCTGAAGTTGATTGCTGACGTCGCGCAGTTCCTGTAGGTCGGCTTGCGACAGCTGTAGCGCCCTGGTGCGGTCAGACCGCAGTCGCAGAACCTGTTGGATCGCCCCGACCAGCAGCAATGCCGTGGACAGGGCACGAAGCAGGTCTGCTGAGCTCACGACCGGCCCAAGCCCGACAGGAAACGCTGCCTCATGCAGTTGGGTGAACACGCCAACGACGAGGGCGGCGGCCAGCCAACGTTCCAACGGTTGCTGGTCCCGTCGATACAGACGGTCTGCCAGCACCGCCCCCACCGCGAACAACGCCATGGGGACCAAGGCCAAAATGACCTGTGGCGCAGCCGCCCGAGCGAAGCCGCCGTCGTCGAGGCTGACCACAAGGGCGGTTTGGCCGACGGACACGACCACAATCTCGACGACCACATAGGTGACCACGGTGACCGCCACCAAACGACCAGTCGACAGGTCAGGGCGCTCCAGACCTGCCAGCACGAACAGGATGCCGGCCATGTATCGGGCGACTATCCATGGGAACAACGTCTCACCGCCCGCGGCGGCGGAGAACTCGATGACGTTCGGGATCACTCCGAACCACAGGTCGGTCATGCCAAGGACGATCAGCGCCGCGATGAACCCGCGGCGAACTGACTGATCGGTCCCCGCAGAAAAACCGGTCAGCAGACCGGCAGTGGCGAAGGTGATGAAAAACCGGCTGGTTTCAAGGGCGACACGGGCACCCGGCGCGCTGACCGCCGGTGTTGCCGAGCCTGGCCAGAACACGATGATTGACAGGACACACAGACCCGCGATCAGAGCCCGATGACGCTGCACCGTTTCAGCCAGGCCATTCAGGACTGTG
>JBBSNE010000120.1:0-7758 GCA_038232815.1 Euzebyales bacterium
ACTGGTTCCTTCCGGGTCGACGGTCGCATCCGGCCGGCCGCCGGTGCCGCCCCCACCGACCGGGCACGATGCCGGCCCTCAAGGACCCTTTGCCCCTCCGACATAGGGTCGGCTAGGTCAGGTACTGCAGGATGGCTGCCGCCAAGAGGTCGGGCTGCTCCAACATCACCCAATGGGCTGCGGTGGGAATGACCGTCACGCGTGACACGGGTATCTGGGCGTGCAACTCCTCGGTCATGGCCAGGGGCGTCGAACGGTCGTGATCGCCGACCAGCAGCAGGGTGGGCTGACCAATGTTCTCCCGTGGGATCCGGGGCATCTGGGCCAGGGCCCGGCAGCTGTTGGCGTACGACTGGGGGTCGTTGCGTAGATAGACATCGCGCAACAAACCCGCCAGTTGCGGCAACTTCGCCTGTGTACGAGGGGCCAGCGCACTGGGCAGCCACTGATCGATTATGGCGTCCATGCCCTCAGCCTCGACCAGGTCGGCCCGCTGTTCGTAAGCCGATCTGGTCGTGGGCTCGAACCATGAGATCCCACCCACCAAGACCAACTGGTCAACCGCCTCGGGCACGTCGAGGACCGCCTGCTGGGCAATCAGTGATCCCAGCGAGTGACCGACCAGTGTCACCGGTGGCAGTTCCAGGGCCACGATCAACGCATTGACGTCCTTGGCCCATTGCTGCACAGCAAAGCTTCCAGAGCCAGCCGCGCTTCGACCGTGACCCCGAAGGTCGAAGGCGACCACGTGGTGATTGAGCGACAGTGTCTCCATCACCCCGTACCAGGTGTGCAGACTTCCGCCCAAGCCGTGGATCAACACGATCGGTGGGCCTTCGCCCTTGGAGATGTAGTGGTGCCGGACACCGTTGAGTTCGAGGAACATCGGGGTTTCCTTGTCGACGCCGCAGATGGGCGTGGTTGTCAGGGGTATGCAGATCACGGCAGGGACGCTTGTGATTGCTGGTCGCCGCGTCGCCGTTCGTTTGTGGAGCGGGTGGGTACCGTGTGCCCTGCGATGGCAAGAGTAGAGGAACGAGTGCATATCCACCGACCCACCGAACAGGTGTGGTCGATCCTGACCGACTGGGAATCACAGGCTGACTGGATGTCCGACGCCCAATCGGTGACGGTGACCAGTCCCCAGCGGGCGGGGGTCGGTGTCACTGTCAGCGTCCCCACCGACATCGCCCTGGGCCTGGTGGTGGTGGATCAGATGGAAATCACCGAATGGGTCGAACAACGCAAGATCGCCGTGCGTCACACCGGCGCGGTCATCAAGGGAACCGGGGCATTTGAAATCACCCCGACCGTGCGACCGGGGGGTCGAGAGGGCACCCTGTTCACCTGGAGTGAAGAGATCAATGCGCCTCTGGGGTTCTTGGGAGAGTTCGTCGCCCGGTACGTGGTGGTGCCCTACGTGGCGTTCATCTTTCGCCGCAGCCTGCGCCAGTTGAAGCTTGTCGCCGAATCGCAACCCGTCAGGTCCTGAGCCGTGGGGAGAGGGTTTGGCGTTATTGGCCCCTGTTCTCCGTACGAACAACCAGCTTCAGTCCCGACCACACCTCATCGACGGCGCAGACCTTGACGTCCACAAGACCGGTCGGAAGCGCCACGTCACGGATCACATCCTCGGTGACATCGGTTTTGACGCGGGACGCCCGTTTTGGCCAGGCGATCCAGATCGCACCGTCTTCAGGGATTCGGCGGCGCAAGATCGGCAGGCGTTTCTCCAACTCCCCGCGGGTGTCGTAGAAACCCATGACCATGTCCATTTTCCCCGCGATGCGGGTATGCATCGAGACGCCGTCGGGAACCGGCAACAACGTCAGCCCCACGAACTCCGATGGGGGGTTGTCAAGGCCAAATCGCATACCCGTCTTCAGGCCAAGTTTCTTGTACAGCGGGGTTTGCGAATAGCCGGCGCTCACTCTGCTTCCACCCCCAATTCGTCGTCAGGATCCAGTTGCAGCAAGAACTCACGGCAGCGTTGCGGTTCGCCTGGTTCGCCGATGGCAAGCGCCGCCCGGCGTAAGGCATCCAGTGACCGCAAGAACCCTTGGTTGGGTTCGTGGGACCAGGGCACGGGTCCTTGGCCCCTCCAACCGGCCTGTCGGATGGTGTCAAGCCCCCGGTGATAGCCCACCCGGGCAAAGGCATAGGCGGCGACCGGGTCGCCGTCGTCCAACGCGCGTTCCGCAAGTTCGGCCCAGACCTCCAAAAACTCTGGATGGGCGCTTGCGATTTCGCGTAACGCCGGGCCGACGTGGTCTTGTGTGTCGGTGGTTGCAGCAGCAAGTGCGACCGTGATCTCTTCAGGCCATGGGGGGATGTGGGTTGGTGTCACGCCGTGCATGGGAAGTTCAGCCATCCCCGGTGTGATACCACGTCAGCGCACCCGTGGGATGGGTCTGCCGGCCGAAATTGTCGCGATCTTGGCCGCTAGCATCCTTGCCACCGGTGTGGTGGTGACAACCAGGAGTGGCGGTTGGTCGAAGAAAGGAGTGGCGTGGCATGTGTCATGGCAGTCGATGACGATCACGTGATTCGTGGCCTCATCGCCGTCAACCTGGAGATGGAGGGCCACGAGGTGCTGACCGCGGTTGACGGGGCGGATGCACTGCTGCAAGTGCGACGTCGTCGGCCGGATCTGATCCTGTTGGATGTGATGATGCCAAACGTCGACGGTTGGCAGGTTGCCGAAACGCTCAAGCGGCAACGCGACACCCACCAGATCCCCATCGTCTTTTTGTCTGCCAGAGCCATGGAAAACGATGTCAAGAAGGGAATGGACCTGGGTGTGCAGGCCTACGTCACCAAGCCGTTCGATCCCATCGACCTGATGAACCTGGTGAACGACCTGCTGGCCCGGCAGTCCGGCTGACGACATCCGACCCCCGGATCGGGTCGCAAATCGCTGTGGATAGGCTGGACTTGACCATGACCGGACCCGAACAACTTGCTGTGGCGATTCGCAAGGCCCTGGCTGCTGCCGGGCTGCCTGACCGCGACCCGGTCTTTGAACGCCCCAACAACCCTGATCATGGTGATTGGTCGACCAACGTGGCGCTGTCCCTGGCCAAGCCGGTGGGCAAGCCGCCGCGGGACGTCGCCCAGACTGTGGTGCAGGCGCTGGGACAGATCGCAGACGTGGCAGCCGTCGAGATCGCCGGGCCGGGGTTCATCAACTTCCGACTGGCACAGGATGCCTTCTCCGACATCGTCCGGCGGGCCGTGCGCGCCGGTGAGGACCGCTACGGCCGCAGTGACACCGGGGCTGGCCGAAGCGCCAACGTCGAGTTCGTCAGCGCCAACCCAACCGGCCCGTTGCACGTCGGCCACGGACGCTGGGTGGCCACCGGCGACGCGATAGCAAGCCTTCTGGAGGCGACGGGCTGGTCGGTGGTGCGTGAGTACTACCTGAACGATGCGGGCAATCAGGTCGGATTGTTCGGGGCATCGGTCGGGGCGCTGATGCGCAACGAGGCGGTACCGGACGACGGCTACAAGGGTGGGTACGTCGTCGAGATAGCGGCCGAGGCTTCGGCAGCCGGAGTTGATCCTGCCGATCACGCCGCGGTGACGCAGTTCGCCTATGAGGCAATGGTCGCCCAGATCCGCCACACGATGGAATCGATCGGGATCAACATCGACGTGTGGTTCTCCGAGCGGTCGTTGCACGACTCCGGATCCGTCGCGCACACAATCGAGAAGTTGCGTCAGACCGGGCAGGCCTACACAGCAGACGGGGCGACGTGGCTGCGCACCAGCGACTTCGGCGACGACAAGGATCGGGTGCTCATCAAAGCCGACGGGGTCACCACCTACTTCGCCGCCGACACCGCCTACCTGGCGGACAAGATCGGCCGCGGGTTCGACCTGGCCATCTATCTGCTGGGGGCTGACCACCACGGCTACGTCGGTCGTCTGCGGGCCATTGCCCGAGCCGAGGGAGTACCGGACGACGTCGTCGAAATTCTGATCGGACAGATGGTCAACCTGTTGCGTGACGGGCAGCCCATCCGGATGGGCAAAAGGTCAGGCAACTTCGTGTCATTGGACGAGTTGATCGAGGAAGTCGGCGCGGACGCGGCTCGATACACCTTCCTCCGCAGCTCGATGGACACCTCCCAGGACTTCGACATCGCCACGGTGATCAGCCAGGACAAGTCCAATCCGGTGCACTACATCAACTACTCCTATGCCCGTGTCAACGGCATCGGACGGAAGGCAGTATCGGTGGGCTTTGATCCTGGCCACGTCGACGAGGCCGATCTGGCGCTGCTGGAGCACCCGACCGAACGCGAGCTGATCCGTCGCATCGACGCATTTCCCGAGGTGGTTGCACGGGCGGCCGAGGACCGCGCGCCCCACCGGGTGGCCCGCTACGCCGAGGACTTGGCTGATGCGTTCCACCGCTTCTACACCGAATGCCAGGTGATCAGCGACGACCACGAGTTGTCGGTCTCGAGGTACTGGTTGTGTGAGGCGACCCGAGTGTGCGTCGCGGCCGCGTTGGGCCTGCTGGGCGTCTCACCACGCGCACGGATGTGAGTCGGTGATCGGGCCCACCGACGTGTGGCCGCAGACGGCCACCGCCGACGGTGACGCCGTGACGGGGGTCGGCGGGCTGACCTTCGCCGAGTTGGCGGCGCGGTTCGACACTCCCCTGTACATCGTGGACCACACCGAGATGGTGGACCGGATGCGGCGGTATCGGGCGGCGTTGGGGCCTGAGGTCCAGGTGTTGTATGCCTCCAAAGCGTTGTGTGTGACCGGGGTCATCCGCACCGCGATCGAGGAGGGGTTGGGTGTGGATGTGGCATCGGCCGGAGAGTTGGCGACGGCGCGTCGGGCTGGGGCTCCCGGGGAACGCATCGTCATGCACGGCAACAACAAATCCATGAACGAGTTACGTCTGGCGATGGATGCCGACGTGGGACGAATCGTCGTCGACAGCCTGGACGAGATCGATCGCCTGGCCGCCCTTGACCGGCCGGCAACGGTCCATCTGCGACTGACCCCCGGGATCATGGCCCCGACCCACAGCTATGTCGCCACCGGGGCGGAGGACCAGAAGTTCGGGCTGAGCATCAGACATGGTTTGGCAACCCGGGCCGTGAGCAGGCTGCAGTCGCTGCCCAAAATACGGCTGGCAGGTCTGCACGTGCACATCGGTTCCAACATCGCCGCCGCAGATGAGTTCAGCGCGGGTATCGCCACCATCGCTGAGTTCGCCAGCGGCGCCGGCATCGATCTGCAGGAATTGAACCTGGGTGGCGGCCTTGGAATCGCCTACACCACCGAGGACCGGGTCCCGTCCATCGAACAACACGCCAAGGTGTTGCTGGCCGCTGTGGATGCGGCCCTTCCGGTGCGACCCCGACTATCGGTCGAACCGGGGCGCTCGATCGTCGGCCCGGCCGGGGTGACGCTGTATCGCGTCGGGACGGTGAAGCACGTACCCGGGGTCCGGTCGTTCGCCGCCGTCGACGGGGGCATGAGCGACAACCTGCGTCCCGCCCTGTACGGGGCACGCTTCACCGTTGCCGCGACCAGGCCGGCGGTCAACTACGTGCCGTACACGTTGGCGGGCAAACACTGTGAGAGCGGCGATGTGTTGGCCCACGACGTGCCCCTCCCCGCAGACCTGCACGCCGACGAACTGGTGGTGGTGGCGGCCACCGGGGCCTACGCACACTCCATGTCCTCCAACTACAACCGGATTCCGCGTCCGGCGATGGTCCGGGTTGTGGATGGCCGGGTTGACCGGTTGGTACGGCGTGAGACGATAGAGGATCTGCTTGGGTTCGATGAATGATGGCAATAATGTGTATGGATGCTACACATGATCTAGTCTTATGTGTATGGCCAGGATTCAGCTTTTGATTGATGATGTTGACCGCGACGCCTTCCGGGCGCAGGCGGTCCGCGAAGGGCGCTCGCTGAGTGACTGGTTGCGAGAAGCCGGTCGGGCCCGGCTGGCTGACAGCAAGTCCGCCGGGCTTGTGTCCGCAGATGATCTCCGCGCGTTCTTCGTAGAGATCGATGCCAACCTGCCCCCCGGTGTCGCTGAGGATGATTGGCAGGCCCACAAGGACAGAATTGCCCAATCGCAAACGCCACGTGTCCCGTGATCTACGTCGATACCAACGTGGTGATGTATGCCGTAGGCCGTCCCCATCCGTTACGGGAGGAGGCACGTGAACGGTTGATCCGCTCGCCGCTGGGGAGTTTGGCAACCTCTGCAGAGGTGTTGCAGGAGTTGATGCACGCTTACCTTCCCGTCGGGCGAACGGAAGACCTGGACAACGCATTCAAGCTGGTCAACGATCGTATGGTCGTCTGGCCCGTCACCGCTGAGGATGTCCGGCACGCTCGCGACATGGCCGTCACCACCCCCTCCCTGTCCGCGAGAGATCTGCTGCATCTGGCGATGGCCGCGCGTCACAACACCGATGAACTGTGGACCTACGACCGTGCGCTCAAAGCTGCCGCGGGCTGACCAGCATGGCACGTAGCATCAGCGGTCATGACTGAACAACCACAGTCCCTCACCATTGGCCTGCTCGGATTCGGAGTCGTCGGGTCCGGCGTGGTCCGGTTGCTGCGTGACAACGCTGACGCGATCGCGGGACGGGTCGGCGCCCGGCTGGTGGTGGGCCCGGTCGTGGTCCGTGACCTGGACAAGACACGCGAGGTCGACGCGGACTTGACCGATGATCCTTCCGCAGTCGTCGGCAACGACGACATCGACATCGTCGTTGAGGTCATGGGCGGCATCGAACCCGCCCGCGAACTGCTGACCAGGGCGCTGAAGTCCGGACAGAGCGTGGTCACGGCCAACAAAGAACTGATCGCCACGCACGGCGCGGAATTGTTGGTCGCCGCACAGGACCAGTCCGTACGGCTGGAGTACGAGGCAGCAGTCGCCGGGGCGATTCCCATCATCAAACCCATGCGCGAATCCCTGGCCGGCGACCGGGTACGGAAGGTCTTGGGGATCCTGAACGGCACGACCAACTACATCTTGACCCGCATGACGGAGGAGGGTGCCGACCTGGCCCCGGTGCTGGCTGACGCCCAAGAGCTTGGATATGCCGAAAAGCCTGATCCCAGCGCGGACGTCGACGGCCACGACGCGGCGGCAAAGGCCGCCATCCTGGCCTCACTGGCCTTTGATGCCGAGGTCACCCGCGACCAAGTCTACACCGAGGGGATCCGTGACGTTTCGGCGACCGACATCGCCAATGCCACACGGATGGGGTACGTCGTCAAGTTGTTGGGCATCGCCGAGGAGGTCGAGGCGTCAGACGGTCAGCGGTCGATCGGCGTCCGGGTCCACCCGGCCTGGGTACCTGCTGAGCACCCGTTGGCCAGCGTCCGTGAGGCGTTCAACGCGATCTTCGTCGAAGCCGACGGTGCGGGCCAGTTGATGTTCTACGGTCGCGGCGCGGGGTCGCTGCCGACCGCCTCGGCCGTAGTGGGCGATGTCGTCACCGCCGCCAGAGCCCATCTGGCCGGTGAACAACTGCCCCGCGCCATGGTCACCCGCAAGCCGATCCGGGCGATGGACGACGCGACGGTGCAGTACTACGTCCTGCTGGACGTCGTCGACAAGGCCGGGGTTCTGGCGACGGTGGCGGCGACCTTCGGGGACCACGACGTGTCGATCAAGAGCGTGTGGCAGGAGGGGGAGGACGACCACGCTCAACTGCTGTTGGTGACCCACGCCGCCCGCGAGGGCAACGTCCGAGC
>JBBSNE010000121.1:0-7728 GCA_038232815.1 Euzebyales bacterium
CGCGGACAGGCTGAACTGATTCGCCAGATCGAGGTACCCCTGATAGCCGGCTTGGCCGATCTGGAACGGGTGGGGATCACGGTGGACGGGGCCGTGCTGGAAGAACTGGGCACCGACTTGCAGGAGCGGGTTGAGACCGCGCGTGATGTCGCCCGGCAGGCGCTGATGGAGGACGCCCGAGACTTGGACGAGTTCAATGACCTGGCGTTTTTGGACTCTCCGAAGAAACTGCAGCAGTTGTTGTTCGACCATCTGGGCCTGAAGAAGACCAAGAAGATCAAAACCGGATGGTCGACCGATGCAGCGGAACTGGCAAAGATTCTGGACGAACACCCGGTGCTGCCAGCGATCTTGGCATACCGGGAGTACAGCAAGCTGAAGGGCACCTACATCGACCCGTTGCAGCTGCTGGTCGGCAGCAAACGGCGCCGGGTCCACGCGGAGTTGAACCAGACCGTGGCGGTCACCGGTCGGTTGAGCAGCCAGAACCCGAACCTGCAGAACATCCCCATCCGCACCGAACTGGGTCGGCGGATTCGGCGGGCGTTCGTGCCTGGTGAGGGGTTCAGCGCCCTGCTGGTCGCCGACTACTCCCAAATCGAGTTGCGGGTCATGGCGCACCTGTCGGGGGACAAGGGCTTACTCGCGGCGTTCGATTCGGGCGAAGACATCCACGCCCAGACCGCGGCGATGGTCTTCGGGGTCGACATCGGCGAGGTGTCGGGGGGGCAGCGCGCCAAGATCAAGGGCATGACCTATGGGTTGGCCTATGGGCTGTCGGCCTACGGTCTGGCCCAGCAACTGGCCATCGGGCGTGAGGAGGCCGGCGAGTTGATGGACGCCTACTTCCAACGCTTCCCCGGGGTCCGCGACTATCTGTACGGCGGGGTGGAAGAGGCCCGGCGGACGGGTTACACCGAGACGCTGACCGGCCGTCGCCGGTATCTGCCCGACCTGATGAGCGACAACCGCCAGCGCCGCCAGATGGCCGAACGGATGGCTCTTAACGCACCGATCCAGGGCACCGCGGCCGACATCATGAAGATCGCGATGAACGACGTTCGCGCGGCGATGGCCAAGCGGGGGTTCACGTCACAGTTGCTGCTGCAGGTCCACGACGAGTTGGTCTGTGAGACCGTCGAGGACGAACACGACGAACTGCGTCAGGTCTTGGTGGACACCATGTCGAGCGTGATCGACCTGGCCGTCCCCCTGGAGGTTGACACGGCCGCCGGACCCTCGTGGGCGGCGGCCGAGAAGCACTGATGCCCAGCCTGTACATCTTTTCCGGCTTGCCCGGCACCGGCAAATCCACGTTGTCGCGAGGGCTGTCCGGGCACTTCGGCGCCGCCTATGTGCGGATTGACACCCTCGAGAACGGGCTGCGCGCCATGCTGTCCCAGCCCGTCGTGGCCGAGGGGTACGACCTGGCAATGTGCATCGCCAAGGACAATCTTGGCCTGGGTCTGGACGTGGTCGCTGACTCCTGCAACGGGGTGCAAATCACCAGAGACGGCTGGTATGACGTCGCCGAGCAGACCAATGCTACGCCGGTGGATATCGAGGTGGTGTGTTCGGATGTGGCTGAGCACCGTCGTCGGGTCGAATCACGTCGTTCCTCTGAGGGCAAGGACCAACCGTCCTGGCAGGACGTGGTCGAACGCGAATACCTTCCCTGGACCACCCCCCGCATTGTTTTGGATACCGCAAGCCTGGCCCCTGAGACCGTACTGGCGCGACTTCTGGACACATTGACCTAATGGCCCTCCACGGTTCGATCAAGCAGATCCCGGCGTAGATCGTCGAAGAAGGTCACGAGGTCTGCCCAGGTGTCGTCATCGACGGCGAACTCACTACGTGACCGGCGCCGTAGGGACGCAATGGCAATCGCCAGCCCCCAGCTGTTGTGCCAGGAAGTAGACATCCACGAAGTCCCGTGGTTCGGCCCGGCCGAACAGGGCCAGCAACTTGTCGGCCCCAAGCTCTTCCACCGACAGTACGGGGCCGATGTCAAAGTCCGCAGTCGGCTGCAGCCGGAGGTCGTGGGCCATTTCCACCACGACCTCGCCATCTCTGTGTGCCAGCCAGTCCTGCCACAGCCAGGCGGTGTCCGCAGGCAAATCCAACAGGGGCAGCAGCGTGCCCAGGCGCTCGACATCGATCAGGGCGCGGATGTCGGCCTCGTTGCCCTCCAACAGCACCGTCCGGTACACGGTCCGCTCGTCGGATGGGTCATCCAAGTCGTAGCGCGTCGGGCCGCTCCATTTCAGATGCAGCGGTAGCTCGACGATCCGTCCGGCCATGTGAACCAGTGTAGAAGTCAGCCCTGACAACCGGTGCCAGGCCGGGCGGGTGGCGGAAGGGCCGTTTGGGAAGGACTTCCATCGTGGACACTCCAACCGACGAATTGCCCGACGACATCACTGCCACCCTTGCCGGCCACCTTGACGGCCGCTACGGCGATGTGCGCCAACAGGTGCGGGAGCTGTTGACCCGCCCGTTGTTCCACCCCAGGGCCGGGATGACCGTCGAACGCCACCGTGAGCGGGTGTGGCAGCAGATGCACGCCTTGGCCGAAGCGGGCCTGAGCCCCGCAATGGGCTATCCGGTCGCCTATGGCGGCCAGGGGGACATGGGTGCCGGGGTAGCGGCGTTTGAGACGCTGGCCTACGGCAGCCTGTCGTTGTTGATCAAGGCCGGTGTGCAGTGGGGGCTGTTCGGCGGTGCGATCCACAACCTTGGGACCGAGCGTCACCACCAGGCCTACCTGGCCGACGTCGCCGATCTGACCCTGCCCGGGTGCTTCGCCATGACCGAGGTGGGTCACGGCTCCGACGTGCAGTCCCTGCGCACCACCGCCACCTATGACGCCGAGGGCGACAGTTTCGTCATCCATACGCCCGACGAGGACGCGACCAAGGACTACATCGGCAACGCCGCCCGGGATGGCAAGGCTGCGGTCGTCTTCGCCCAACTTGTCACTCCTGCGGGGCGGCACGGTGTCCACGCCGTCTTCGTTCCCCTTCGAGATGACGACGGCAACCCGTTGCCGGGTATCACCATCACCGATGACGGCCCCAAAGCCGGCCTGAACGGGGTCGACAACGGCAGCATCACCTTCGACCACGTCACCGTCCCCCGGAACAACCTGCTGGACCGCTTCGGCAATGTCGACGACAGCGGGGTCTACGACAGCCCTATCGAGGATCCGACCCGTCGATTCTTCACCATGCTCGGCACCCTGGTGACTGGCCGCTGCAGCATCGCGGGTGCGGCCATCAGTGCCACCAAGGTCGCATTGACCATTGCCATCCGCTACGGCGACACCCGACGCCAGTTCAGCGCCCCCGACGCCGTTGATGAGATGCCACTGCTGGAATACCAGGCCTACCAGACCAACCTGTTGCCAGCCCTGGCAAAGACCTACGCGTTGCACTTCGCCCAGGAAGATCTGCTGGACCGTCTGGTCAAAGCCTTCTCAACCGACGACGCGGCCGCACGGCGGGAAGTCGAATCCCTGGCCGCTGGTTTGAAGGCCGTGGCCACCTGGCATGCGACCGAAACCATCCAGGGCTGTCGTGAGGCGGCCGGCGGAGCCGGATACCTGTCGAAGAACCGACTGCCGGACCTGAGGGCCGACACCGACGTGTTCACCACCTTCGAGGGGGCCAACGCCGTGTTGTTGCAGTTGGTCGCCAAAGGGCTGTTGACCGGGTATCGCAAGGAGTTCAGCCAACTGGACATGCTGGGCACCGCCCGCTTTGCCGCCGATCAGGTGCGCGACAACCTTCTTGAACGCCTCCGCGGCGCGTCCTTGGTCCAGTCGCTGCGCAATGTCATGCCCCGCGCGGCAGATGACCCTGGGCTGCGTGACCGTGGTTGGCAGGGTGACATGTTCGCCTTCCGGCAAGAACATGCATTGGAGACCGCGGCCGCACGGATCAAGGGCGGCATGGACGCACATGGCGATGCGTTCAAGGCGTTCAATGCCGTCCAGAACCACGTGCTGTATGCCGCACGGGTCCACGTGGAGAACCTGGTGTTACAACAGATGACCCTGGCCGTCGACCGGTGTGCCGATCCTGGGGCCCGCCAGCGACTGGAGTTGTTGAACGACCTGTATGCGTTGTCCACGATCCAGCAGGACCGGGCCTGGTTCATGGAACACGGACGCATCGCTCCCGAGACGTCCAAGGCCATCACTGCTGAGGTCGAGACATTGATGGCCGAGGTCCGCCCACTGGCCAGCGACTTGGTTGCCGCCTTCAACATCCCTGACGAAACCATCGCCGCCCCCATCGCCCTTGGCGCCGAAGCGCATCGCCAAGATCTGCGATCCGCAGCCAGACAAACCGACGGCGGGGCACAATTGACCTGATGTATTCCGACGAGGGCCCGGCCAAGATCACCCGAGCCCTACGCATGCGGTGTCCCCTGTGCGGCTACAAACCGATCACCCATTCCTTCGGAGAGATCGTCGACCGCTGTCCCGGGTGTGGCTTTCAGTACGGCCAAGGCGAGGATGGGTACTACGTCGGAGCGTTGATCATGAACATGGTGGCAGCCCTGCTCACCTTCCTGATCACCTTCGGACTGGCCCTTGCCCTGACCTGGCCCGACGTCCCTTGGTCCGCAGTGACCTACATCTGTGTCGCGGCGATGGTGATCATCCCCATCTGGTTCTACCCACGGTCAAAGACATTGTGGATCTGGGCCGATCTGAAGATTCATCCCTATGACCGCGACGAGCGGCCGGGGCGGTAATCATCGTTTCCCGGTTCGTCCCGCGCGACCTGTGGTCGTAGGCTGCGCTGGACCGGATGCTGACACCCGCTTCCGTGGGGAGATACCGATGACTGATTTGCCCGACCCATTGCCCTATCGCCTGTTGACCGGCACCGACGATCACGCCTTCTGTGAGAAGGTCAGTCGGGCCTTGGCCGACGGCTACCAGTTGTACGGGGGTCCCGCCCTCAGTTATGACGGGAACCAGGTGGTCACCGCCCAGGCCGTCGTCCTGCCAGAGGTACGTCCATGACGGACTACGCCGGCGACGTCACGCCACGGCAAGCCTACGACATGGTTTGCGGGGATTCCCAGGTCGTGGTCGTGGACGTGCGCACCGCCGCTGAATGGACCTATGTCGGCACGCCGGATCTGTCCGACGCCGAAGGTCGTCTGCTGAGCATCGAATGGAACCAGGCCGGCGGGGTCCGCAACGAAGACTTCCTGGACCAACTCGATGAACAGGGCGTCGGAAAGGATGCCCCGGTCCTGTTCTTGTGCCGCAGCGGTGCACGCTCCCAGGCGGCAGCCACGGCAGCGACGCAGGCCGGGTACACGGGCGCACACAACATCGCGGACGGTTTCGAGGGGGTCGTGGACGCGGAGGGGCACCGGGGGTCGACATCGGGCTGGAAGGCCGAGGGGTTGCCGTGGGCCCAGACATGAGGCACGTGATCGCGTGTGGTTGAACGGCCCGGGGTAGGGGAGAGTTGGCGTCCGGACACCGTCGCTGTCCGAGCGGGGCTGGACCGCACAGGATTTTTTGAGACCTCTGAGGCACTGTTCCTGAACTCGGGCTACGTGTATGCCAGCGCTGAGGAGGCCGAAGCCGCCTTCGCCGGTGACATTGATCGGCACCGCTACTCACGGGTGTCCAATCCCACGGTGACGATGCTGCAGGAACGGGTGCGCATGATGGAGGGGGCGGAGGCCGCTTGGGCCACGGCCAGCGGGATGGCTGCGGTGTTCTACGCACTGCTGGCGGCGCTGCAGGCAGGGGACCGGGTTGTCGCCGCGCGCAGCCTGTTCGGATCCTGCTTCGTGGTGCTGGACGAACTGTTGCCCCGCCTTGGCATCCGCTGTGATTTTGTCGACGGGTCGGACCTTGACCAATGGGGAGCGGCCCTTAGTACACCCGCACAAGCGGTGTTCTTTGAGAGCCCGTCCAACCCGATGCAGGAACTGGTCGACATCACGGCGGTATCCGAACTGGCTCGCAAGGCTGGGGCGGTGGTGATCGTGGACAACATCTTCGCCTCACCGCTGTACCAGCGTCCCTTGGAGCTGGGCGCCGACGTCGTGGTGTATTCAACCACCAAGCACATGGACGGGCAGGGCCGGACGCTGGGGGGGATGATCTTGGGGTCGGCCGCGTTCATCGACGACCAGGTCCAGCCGTTCATGCGACACACCGGCCCGGTCCTCAGCCCGTTCAATGCCTGGGTCGTGTTGAAGAGTCTTGAGACGATGCGCTTGCGCGTCGACCGAATGGCGGCCTCGTCAGTGCAGATGGGGGAGTGGTTGGAGTCGGAGTCCGGCGTCACCTGGGTACGCCATCCCTGGCTGTCCTCCCACCCCCAAGCAGACCTGGCACGCCAGCAGATGACCGGCGGGGGCACGGTGGTGACGTTTGAGGTCGAGGGTGGGACCCGGCGGGCCTTCGACATTCTGAACGCCCTGCGAACCATCGACATCTCCAACAACTTCGCCGACGCGAAGTCGTTGATCACCCATCCGGCCACGACGACGCACCGCCGCATCGGGCCAAACGCACGTGCGGCCATCGGCATCACCGACGCGACCATCCGGTTGTCGGTGGGTCTGGAAGATCCCCGGGACCTGATCGACGACCTTGCCCAAGCGTTCCGACACGCATAATGGCGTGAGGGGGGTCAGCGCTGGGGTGGTCCGATGCCATAGCGCCCGACCATGACTGCCGCAACAAACGCGACGACTGCCGCCACGAACATCGCGGTGGAAAAGGCAGAGGTGAATGATCCACGGGCGGCGGCAGCGAAAGCCCGGCCGGCCGCCGCGTCCGGAGCTTCCGCAGCAATTTGGATGGCTGCGCCGACGGACCGTTGCGCCACCTCGGCCGCCCGCGCCGATAGATCACTGACGTCCAGTCCTGCCTTGTAGGCACTGGTGACCACGGATCCCAGGACGGCGACGCCAAAGGAACCGCCCAGTTCGCGGGTCGTGTCGTTGACCGCTGATCCCACGCCGGCACGATCGATCGGCAGGGCGGAGATGATCAACCCGGTGGACGGGGCAGTGGTCAGCGCGATCCCTGCGCCGAACACCACCAGGCCCGGAACAATCTGCAGATATCCAGTGGTGGGGGTTGCGACCGCCCCCAGCCAACCCAGGCCGAACGCCACCATGGTCAAGCCGCCTCCGACCACACGGCGATGGTCATAGCGGTCGACCAGGGTGCTGGAGCGCGGGGCCACCAAGACCAGGGCGGCAGCGACCGGGAGACCGGCCAATGCAGCCGTCAGTGGGGAGTACCCCAACACGAACTGAAAATACTGGGTCACCAGGAAGAACACCCCGAAAGCGGCGAAAAACGCCAGACAGATCGTGGCTGCCCCGACGCTGAACCGCCGGTCACGGAACCACCCAAGCTCAAGCATCGGTGCAGCGGTCCGGTTCTCCCACACTCCAAAGCACAGGCCGGCAACCGCCGCGATCACGAATCCGGCCAGGGTGAACCCGTTGCTCCAGCCCCGCTCGGGGCCTTCGATGATCCCGAACAACAATCCGCCCAGGGCAAGCGCTGACAGCGCCGCTCCGACCGGGTCCAGGCGGCGGCGGATCTGCTCTCGTGACTCCGGAAGCCACACCAGACCGGCGCCCAGCGACAACGCGATGATCGGAATGTTGATCAAGAAGACCGATCCCCACCAAAATCGCTCCAACAACAACCCGGACAACACCGGC
>JBBSNE010000122.1:0-7727 GCA_038232815.1 Euzebyales bacterium
ATTCCCATATGTCGAGTAGCTCAAGCGCTGGGGCGAGGTTGCCGAATCTCTTCGACCAAAACGTAGATGCTGGGAAGTTGCCGTGTTGTGGGGTGTGTGGGGTCGGGTGTTGACAACCGGGATGGGAGAGCCGGGGGGACCACCTGGCGCCGGCACCAGCACAGCGCGAACGCGTGGCGTTGTGGCGATCGTCGGGGTTGCCGGCGGCCCGGCTACGACCGGCGGGCCCGCCTTTGCTGGCGGGTTCGCGAGTTGGGACTCACGGTGCCGGCCGCGGGGTGTGGTGGGCGTATGTCCCAACCGCGCTAAGGCCATGGTCCATGGGACCGGTGCCGGACAGGACCACCGGGGGTACAGCATGGATGCGAACTGAGCGGGAGCTGTAAAGCCTTACATTGGATAACTACAAGTGTAGTTGACAAGGGCGCTCAGGCGCGGTTTAGTTCACTCCGCAAGCACAATGGACCCAATTGGACGAAAACGCTTGCAAGACTGCTTCTGTTTCGTAAGACTGCGACAACCCGCTCGCTACGACACCGCTGGGAGGCAAGATGTGGAACCCCCGGTCGACGCCCAGGTCGGTTTGCCCCGACGTCCTGCTCCGCAGCGTGCCAGACTGCTCCTACTGCCGTCGGTGGGTCGGTCAGTGACCTGCAGGAGCAACCGTCCCCAGTCCGTTGACCCCTTTGCCAGCATGACCAGCAATGCCGAGACAACAGAATGATCAGTGATCAGCTGGTGAGACGACCCCGACAAACGGAGACACGACAAATGAGTACCAAGAAGCTACTTGCAGCCATGCTGTTGGTTCTGGCGATGATCGCGACGGCCTGTAACGACAGTGAGGAGGACGACGCCGACGTAACCGTCGACGAGGACGCGGCTGAGGTCGCCGAGGACGAACCCGCCGAAGGTGGCGAAGCTGAGGGCGGTGGTGAACCCGTCGATGAGGATGTCTCCGGTGAGATCTCCATCCTCCACGCCTTCACCGGTGAGGAAGACGTCGCCGGTCTGACGGCGATCATCGATGCGTTCAAAGAGCAGTACCCGAACATCACGGTGAACGAGGAGGGCGCCGGTGGTTTCGAGTCACTGGCCCGCACCCGCATCAATTCCGGTCAGGCGCCCGACATCATCCTGCATCCTCAGCCCGGGCTGCTTGAGGGCTTCGTCAACCAAGGGGTCGTCCAACCCGTTGATTACCTGGATGAAGGACTGGGGGACGAACTCGTTGGTGGTCTGTTGGACCTGAGCACCTTCGACGGCACCAACTACGGCGTGCCGATGCGGCTGAGCTTCAAGAGCCTGGTCTGGTACAACCAGCCGGTCTTCGAAGAGGCCGGGTATGAAATCCCCGAGACCTGGGACGAACTGATGGCGTTGACCGAACAGATTGCCGCCGATGGCGAGTACGCCCCGTGGTGCATCGGGATCGAGTCCGAGGACGCCACCGGGTGGGTGGCCACCGACTGGGTGGAAGACATCCTGTTGCGAGCGATAGGCCCGGACGCCTACGACCAGTGGGTCGCTGGGGAGTTGGACTTCGCCTCTGAGGAGGTCCAGGGCGCCATCGAGGAATACATGGTGCCGATCTGGACCAACGACGAGTACGTCAACGGCGGACGTGAGAACATCACCCGCGAGGCGTTCGGTACCGCGGTCAACGGCATCTTGGGCGGTACCGAGGGGGAGTGCGTCTTGCACCGCCAGGCCACGTTCATCGAAGGCTTCATCACCGAGGCCGCCCCGGACGCCGAGTTCGGCACCGACTACAACTTCTTCTACCTTCCTCCGATCGACGAGGAGATCGGCAAGCCCGCCCTTGGCGCCGGCGACATCGCCGCCCGGTACAGCGACACCGAGGCATCCCAGGCGTTCATGGAATTTCTGGCCAGTCCCGAGGCTGGTGAGGGTTGGGCTGAACTGGGCGGTTACCTGTCGCCGTTCACCACCTTCGACGAGTCGGTCTATCCCACTGACTCCACCCGGGAAGCCGCTGCGCTCCTGGGAGAGACCGACTTCTTCCGCTTCGACGGTTCCGACGTGATGCCGGGCGACGTGGGCTCGAGTTCACAGGAGGGTTCGTTCTGGTTGGAGATGACCGAATGGGCCTCTGGTGGCCAAGAGCTTGAACAGGCGTTGACCAACATCGACGAGTTGTACGCCGACGTGGCCGACAGCTGAAAAAACCATGCTTGACCGGGGCAGGAACCATGCGTACGCACCCGCATCGTCTTGCCCCGGCCGGCGTTTTCAGGCACTGACCAAAGGAGCTGGAGTATGGTAGGCACATTGATAAGGGCGGTCGCCTTCATCGTCATCGGTGTGGGCGGCGCGGCGTTCTTCTTTTATGCCGGCAACTATGTGACTGAACATTTCATGCCGCAGCAGGCAGGTGACCGACTTCGTCCTTACATCTTCATCCTGCCGGCGTTGTTCGTGGTGACCGTTTACTTGTTGTATCCGCTGTTGGACACGTTCCGACGCAGCTTTTATGCCGACCGGTTCGAAGATGGCGCACGACCCTTCGTGGGCATCGACAACTATCGTGACTCCCTGTTCGGTGACGGCATCCCCCCCGTTGCATGGGTGCTGTTCGCCGCCCTGATCGTCATCGCGATCGTCATGGGTATGACCAGCCGGATGGAGGCGCTTGATCGCCGCCGCAACAGTTACCGGACCTGGTTGTTCGTCGCGTTGGGCGTCGTGATCCTGGCGGTCTACATCCTGCAGGTCCTCGAGGTCGAGATCACCAGCGGAAGTCCGGCATGGTCGGCGATCTGGAACAACGTGTTGTGGTTGGTGGTGGTCCCGTCCGGCTCGGTTGCCATCGGTCTGCTGGTGGCGGTCTTGGCCGACCGGTTGAACCCCAAGGCGGAAAGCCTGGCCAAGTCGATGATCTTCATGCCCATGGCGATCAGCTTCGTCGGTGCATCCGTCGTGTGGACGCTGGTCTATGACATCTCCACCACCGGCAACCAGGTCGGGCTGTTGAACGGCATCGTCAGGGCCTTCGGGGCGGATCCTATCCCGTGGTTGGAACGCGAAGCAATCAACGACTTTGCCTTGATGGTCATCATGATCTGGTTGCAGGCCGGATTTGCGATGGTGTTGTTGAGCGCGGCAATCAAGAGCGTGCCCGAAGACACGTTGGAAGCCGCACGCATCGACGGAGCCAACGAGTTCCAGATCTTCTGGCGAGTCGTCGTTCCGCAGATCCGTTCGACAATCGTCGTCGTGTTGACCACCATCTTGATCCTGGTGCTCAAGGTCTTCGACATCGTCCGGGTGCTGACCAACGGTCGTGACGACACCCAGGTCGTGGCCAACCTGTTCTTCACCCAGTTCGAGAACGGGGCCTACGGCACGGCCGGTGTGCTGGTGATGGTGCTGGTCGTGGCCACCATCCCGTTCATGGTCATCAACATCAAGCGCTTCAGGGAGCAGGAGGCAACCCGATGAGTTCCGCACCAAACCCAGTCCAGACCCCACCCGAGGAGCCGTCGGGGACCACCACCGGTCAGACCCGCAAGGGTGGGTTCATGTCGGGGATCTTCGGTACCAAGGCACCGGGCGAGGACCGTGGTGCCGGGTGGTTCACCAGAATCGCCTTGTTCGTCGTGGTTCTGATCTGGCTGATCCCGACGATCGGGTTGGTCATCACCTCGCTCAGGGGCCCCTTGGAGGCCAACAGTTCGGGGTGGTGGACGGTTTTCACCGGCAACGGTGGGCTGACGCTGAACAACTACATCGAGGTGTTGCAAGCTGAATCGGGCGGTTCGACCTTGGTCGAATCCTTCGTCAACTCGCTTGTGGTCGCCATTCCCGCCACGTTGATTCCGATATTGATCGCCGCCTTCGCGGCGTATGCGTTCAGTTGGATGGACTTTCCTGGGCGGGAGTTCTTCTTCATCCTGTTCGTCGCCCTGCTGGTGGTTCCGCTGCAGGTGGCGTTCATACCGATCATCCAGTTGCAGGGCAGCGTCGACAGCTTCGTCAACGATGTGTTGCCGTTCGATTTTGCCATCAACGGCAGTTTCCTCGCCATTTGGCTGGCCCATGCAGGGTTCGGCATGCCGTTGGCGGTCTATCTGTTGCGAAACTTCATCGGATCGTTGCCACGCGAGGTGATCGAGTCGGCCAAGGTGGACGGCGCCGGTCACTTTGCGACGTTCTGGCGGTTGATCATCCCACTGTCGGTACCGGCGTTGGCCGCCTTCGCCATCTTTCAGTTCCTGTGGACCTGGAACGACTTCCTGGTGGCACTGATCATGCTTGATCGAACCTCCAACGGACAGGTGGCGACGACCTACCTGGCCGGTCTGATCGGGTCGTTTGGAGAGCAACGGCACTTGTTGACCGCTGGAGCGTTTGTGACGATGACCGTGCCACTGTTGGTCTTCTTCAGCCTGCAGCGTTACTTCGTGCGTGGCCTGACCGCCGGGTCGGTGAAGGGCTGAGGGTCAGACGCAACAAGAATCTGGGCCTGTCGGGACGCCGCCGGGCCCACGTCCCACCTCGGGAGGCTGCTTGACCGCATCCACCGCCACCGCTACCACCTGCCGGCCCCACGAGGCCGATTCCTGGTGGCGAAGTGCGGTGACCTATCAGATCTACATCAGGAGCTTCGCCGACGGCGATGGTGACGGGATCGGTGACCTCGCCGGGCTTCGCTCGCGGTTCAGCTACCTCGCAGGGTTGGGTGTCGACGCCATCTGGATCAACCCCTGGTATCCCTCCCCCATGGCCGACGGCGGCTACGACGTGGCCGACTACCGTTCGATCGACCCGTTGTTCGGTGATCTGGCCCAGGCCGAAGGGTTGATCGCCGATGCCCACGCCCACGGCCTGCGGGTCATGCTTGACATCGTGCCGAACCACACCTCCGATCGTCATGTGTGGTTCCAGGCTGCGGTGGCCGCGGGGCCAGGATCGGCCGAGCGTGACCGGTACATCTTTCGGGACGGGCGCGGACCAGACCGCAAGCAGCCACCCAACAACTGGCACAGCCTGTTCGGCGGCTCGGCCTGGACCCGGGTCGCGGGACCCGACGGCATGCCGGGTCAGTACTACCTGCACCTGTTCGCAGCCGAGCAGCCAGACCTGAACTGGGCCAACCCCGAGGTGCGTCAGGAATTCGAATCCGTGCTGCGGTTCTGGTTCGACCGTGGGGTCGACGGGTTTCGCATCGACGTCGCCCACGCGTTGGTCAAAGACCAGGGGCTTCCGGATCTGGACAGCCCGCTGCCCGCAGACGAATCCAACCGCCAGGCCGACCATCCCTATTGGAACCGGCCCGGCGTGCACGACGTCTACCGCGACTGGCGCGACGTCGCCGATTCCTATGATCCCCCTCGAACCTTCGTTGGTGAGGCCTGGGTCCGTGACCCTGAGTCCCTGGCCAACTACGTCCGCCCCGACGAGTTGCACACCACCTTCAACTTCCCCTTCTTGCAGGCCCCATGGCGGGCGAAGGACATGCGGGCTGCCATCGACTCGACGATGGACGCCTTTGATCGGGTAGGCGCCCCTGCCACCTGGGTTCTGTCCAACCA
Source organism: Euzebyales bacterium (assembly GCA_038232815.1). Lineage (GTDB taxonomy): Bacteria > Actinomycetota > Nitriliruptoria > Euzebyales > Euzebyaceae > Euzebya. Next base: position 5,556 of record JBBSNE010000122.1, read on the forward strand.
TGACGTGGCCCGGCAGGTGTCGCGGTACGCCCGACCCCAAGCTCCGGATCTGGGCTTCAACATGGACGATCTGGTGGGGTTGCCGGCAGACCTGGAGGTCGGTCGACGTCGTGCCAGGGCCGCGGCGTTGTTGATGCTGGCGCTGCCCGGTGGGGCGTATCTGTACCAGGGTGAGGAGTTGGGTCTGCCAGAGGTGGAGGACCTGCCCGACGCCGTATTGGCCGATCCGACCTGGACGCGGTCAGGAAACACCCGTCGCGGCCGGGACGGCTGCCGGGTCCCGATCCCGTGGTCGGGGGATGTGGCGCCCTACGGGTTCAGCACCGGGGATGCAGAATCGTCGTGGCTACCACAACCTGAGACGTGGCGTGAGCATTCGGTGGCGGCGCTGGAGGACCAACCCGACTCGATGCTGCACCTGTATCGGCGGGCCTTGGCCATTCGTTGTGACAACGCCGCGCTGGGGGACGGAACCCTGCAGTGGCAGGACGCCCCGACCGACGTCCTGATCTTCGGCCGCCATCCCGACTTCCTCTGCGTCGTCAACCTCTCTTCGCAACCGGTGGCCGTCCCGGCGGAGGGTGATGTGCTGTTGAGCAGCCGCCTCTTGACAACCGACGGTCAGGTCCCACCGGACACGACTGTGTGGCTGCGATCACCCGATGTCATGGACCAGAACAAGGCTTCCTGACGGGCGATGCGGACAAAAGCGTCCGTGGCGCCCGGCGTCGGGCCGTCGGGAAGCTCACGGTTGACCACCGCGGCCAGCGCGGCGACGAACTCGGCGAACTCCTCGTTCGCCCAGTGCGCCACGTAGTCGGCGTAGGCATCCGCACCCGGTGCCACCCCCTGCCAGGCGTGCAGGTAGGCGGCCTCGACCGCCCACATCGCCGTGATGGCTTGCTGGTAGGGGCCACGTGCCAGTGACCGCAACTCCTGGTTGTAGGCGTTGGTCGCACGTGTCAACGGTCCGCTGAAGTCCAATCCGGGTTGCCCGCCGCTGCGACGCCCCCGGGCGATGTCCTCGAACCACGCCAGTTCCGCGGTGAAGGCCACGATGCCGCCGGTCAGCAGGGGCAGATCCTGCCGCGGCGCGGTCTGCAACAGCAGGCCCCAGGCGCGGATCAGGCCCTGCACGAAATGGTGGTCCTGCTCCAACCAGCGGTCGAAGTCGGTTGCCGACAGGCTTCCGTCAGCCACCCCGTCCAGGAAAACGGCGTGGGTGGCGGCGTGCCACAACTGCGGGTGGGATTCGACCAAGCGCTGCGAGGTCCTCATGGCTTGTGCTCGGTCGTTCCCGCGTCGTACGCGGCGTCGAAGAAGGCCAGTTCCAGCGACATCGCCGTGCCGTAGCGCTGCCGGACAGCTTGACTGCCGTCGGTCAGTTCGTCCAGCAGGTCCTCCAGCGTCACGGCCAGTTCCTCGAACTCTGGTGCGGCATAGGTCTGGACCCACTCGATGTAGGGGGAGTGCTGGTCGGCCCTGGGTGTGAGTCGCTGGCCCAGCCAGGCGTACAGTCGCATGCACGGGGTCATCGCGGCGCACAGGTTGGCCAGGGGCTCCAACGCGGCGACCTGCAACAAGAAGTCGGTGTAGGCCCGCGTGGCAAGGTTTGGCTGGGGCGTGAGATCTACTCCCCACCGTTTGGCATAGGCGGCGTGCAGGCCCACCTCATCCAACGCACCGTCGAGCAGCCTTTTGAAACGGGTCATCACGGCCTTGTCGGGGGACTTTGCCAGACCCAGGGCATAGGCCTTGGCGAACGCCTCCAAGAAGAACGCATCCTGACCGACGTAGTGGATGAACGTCTGCCGAGGCAGGCTGCCGTCGGCGATGCCGGTGACGAACGGATGCGCCAGGCAGGCGGCGGCAATCGGTTCGTGTTCGATCCAAAGTGTTTTGAGAGTCCATGACGCTGACGACTGTAGGTCGGGTAGATTCGCCAGGATGCGAAACACCCTCTTCAAGTTGACCTTGGTCGCCATGGCCGCCGCGGGGGGAGTGGTTGCCTGGCAACGCCGCCACGAAACGCCTGCAACCCCTCCACCGGGATGGCCGGATGAGCCGTTCATGTCTGCGGCAGAACCTGCAACCGACATCGGGACGGCCGACGCGGTCACCCGCACCGTCGAGTCCGACCCAGATCTGGGCGCTTCAGCTGACGACTCGACG
>JBBSNE010000123.1:0-7686 GCA_038232815.1 Euzebyales bacterium
CCCAACGCAAGCTCCGCCCGGCGGACCCGGGCGACATCAGCGGCATAGCGCTGCGCGTACCCCGCATCCTGATAGGCAATCAGTTCGGGGACACGCCACGCCAGGATCTCGGCCAACGGCCCGTCGGCATCGACGGACCCAGCAAGGCGCGCCGCGCGACCGCTCAACGTCGGCGCCCCGCCGTCATCACCAGACGTCCCCAACCGGGCCCACAGATCTGGCTCGACCGCCAACCGGCGCCCCAGGTCGAACGCGTTCAGGTTGGCCTGCACGGCCACCCCGTTCAGCTCGATGGCCTTGCGGATGCTGGCACCGGTGACAGGCAGCAGCCCTCGCTGGTAGGCAACCCCGACCACCAGGGCGTTGGCGAGGGGTTGTGAGGCGAACACCCGCTTGGCGATGCCCGCAGCGTCCAGCCACACGTTGTCGTCTGCCCGGGTGACCGGGTCCAATACCTGGTGGAACTGCTGCAGGTCAGGAAACGTCTCTGCGCCCCGGCCCGACACCATCGCACCGGTCGGCACCAGGCCCGTCGACACGATCGCCACCGTCCGATCCGCGGCCGCCCGGGCGAGGTTGGTCGGGTTGACCCCGCTTACCAGGTCGAACAACAACAGCACGTCGGCCTCGCCGTCGCCGATGTAATTGGATGCCTCCGCCACCTCGGCCGGCCCGATCCGGAGATTCGACACCACCGTCCCGCCCTTTTGGGCCAGCCCGGTCTGATCAAGGCTGTTGGTCTGCCGGCCGTCCAGCAAGGCCGCGGTCGACACGATCTGGCTCATCGTCACCACGCCGGTGCCGCCGATGCCGACCATCACGATGGTTCCCTGCTCGGGCACCTGGGGATCGGAAGGCACCGCCCCGACCGGGACGTCGATCGTGCCGTCGGCACCCGGCATGAACTCCGGGTCGATCTCCACCGTCACAAACGCCGGACAGTTGCCGTCAAGGCAGGTCAAGTCCAGGTTGCACGATTCCTGATGGATCTCGGTCTTTCGCCCGAACGGCGTCATCACCGGGTGGACGCTGGCGCAGTTGGAGATCTCCCCGCAGTGCCCGCATCCCTCACAGATCCGCTGGTCGATCATGACCCGGGTCCCGGGGGTCGCGATGTTCCCGCGTTTGCGGTCACGGCGTAGTTCTGCCGCACAGGCCTGGTCATAGATCAGCGCGGTCACGCCGGGGATCTCACGCAGTTCCCGTTGCACCGGGTCCAGGTTGTCGCGTGGTTCGACCCTGGCATTGACCGCCCACGCCGCGTCGCGGGGATAGGAGTCCGGCTCGGCTGACACGACCACGGTCTTGACCACGCCCTCGGCCGCAAGCCACCGGGTCAGCTCGGGCACCGGCATCTGACCGGCCGCGTCCTGCCCGCCGGTCATCGCGACGGTGCCGTTGTACAAGATCTTGTAGGTGATGGTGCTGCCGGCCGCGACTGCCTGCCGGATGGCCAGCGAGCCCGAATGTGACATGGTCCCGTCGCCCAGGTTCTGGAAGCGATGGGCATCCTCGACAAACGGTTCGATGCCGACCCATTGCGCCCCCTCCCCGCCCATGTGGGTGATCCCGACGGTGTCACGGTCCATCGAAAGCGCCATCGCATGACAGCCGATGCCGCCCCCGGCCACTGAGCCCTCGGGGACCACCGTCGACCGGTTGTGCGGACAACCAGAACAGAAGTAGGCGGTCCGGTCGGGCATGGCCGCATCCGCGCCTGCGGGCGCCGTCGCGTCGACAATCGCGGACACGTCAAGCATCGGCAGCGGCGGACGTGCGCCGGTCAGGCGCTCGCGGTCGACGAACCGACCCAGGCGTACACGCAGCGGCCCTAGCAGGTCATCGCTCAGCAACGCCCCGCCGATTCCGATCAGCGGCCGCCCCTCCTCATCGGTCTTGCCCACCACCCGAGGGTTGTCAGGGCGGCCGTACAGCAAGTCGCGGACCTGACGTTCGATGAACGACCGCTTTTCCTCGATGACCAAAATTTCCTCCAGCCCGTCGGCGAACGCGGTTACCCCCGTGGGCTCCAACGGCCAGATCATCGCGGGTTTGTGGATGCGAATGCCCAAGCCGGCCAGATCGTCAGGGCCGATCCCCAGCCGGGCCAGCGCATCAAGGGTTTCGTAGTAGGTGACGCCCGCGGCGATGACGCCAAGCCTGGCAGGTCCGGTCGCACCGATGGTGCGGTCAAGCCCTTGGGCGGCGATGAACGCCTCGGCGGCACGCAGGCGATGGGTGAACATCTCCTCTTCCAACCGCAGCGACGTCTTGCCCAGCAGCTGGTCGGATTGGGTCGGCCGCCAAGCGCTGCCGCCCACCTCATAGGCCGTCGGCATGATCTGCAGCCGCTCGGGGCGGGGGTCGACGGTGGCGTAGGCGTCGGCCACGTTGGTCTGGATCTTGAAACCCACCCACGCCCCGCAGAACCGCGACAGTGCGTAGCCGAACCGGCCGTAATCCAAGACCTCTTGGACGTTGCCGGGAAACAGCACGGGGATGGCCAGGTCGGCCAAGGACCATTCCGATGCCGAGGGGATGGTCGAGGACTTGTTGGAGGGGTCGTCACCGGCGACCGCCAGCACCCCGCCGTTGGGGGCCACGCCGGAGATGTTTGCGTGCCGCAGCGCATCTCCGCTTCGGTCGACCCCGGGGCCCTTGCCGTACCACATGCCGAGAACGCCGTCGAAGCGCTGTTTCGGCTCCAGGGCCGTCAGCTGGGTGCCCCACACGGCGGTCACGGCCAGATCTTCGTTGACGCCGTTCACGAACGTGATGTGGTTGGCTTGCAGCAGTTCGCGGTTCTGTTCGTAGGCCTGATCCATGCCGCCGACGGGCGAACCGCGGTAGCCACAGATCAGCGCTGCGGTGTGCAGGCCCTGGATGGCATCGGCACGATGCTGATCCAACGGGATACGAACAAGCGCCTGGATCCCGCTCATAGCAATGGTGGCATCAGTGGACCCCAGACGGTCACGAAGATCGAACTCAGCAGTGCTCATCGCTACCCCATGGTCGGTTCAGCATGACGGGCTGCACCGTACAGGCACCGGCGCGAGGGTGAAACGCCAACCGCTGGGAACAGTGAGGCAAACCGACCGACAGGGGCAACGTATGGCAACGTTCGACAACGGCGACAAGGTCCAGTGGAATTGGGGCAGCGGCACAGGAGAGGGGACGGTGCAGGACGTCTACACCGAGCGGGTGGAGAAAACCATCGAGGGCGCCGAGGTGACCCGCAACGCCGACGCCGACAACCCGGCGTATCTGATCGAACAGGACGATGGCTCGCAGGTGTTGAAAAGCGAGAGTGAGCTGTCAGCTGGCTGAATCAGGCGATCTACGGGCGGCGGCGCACATCCGGGCGTAGGTGGCCGGCGGCATGCCCATGGCCGTGGTGAAGTCCCGTGTCAGGTGGCTCTGGTCGCTGTAGCCCAACTGGACGGCCAGCCCGGCCCAGTCGACGGACTGCAGTTGTCGCGCCTGCTCGGCGGCATCGAACAGCCGGTAGCGGCGCAAGACGGCCTTGGGGGACAGCCCCACCAGGTCGGCGAAACGGCGTTGCAACTGCCGTTCGCCACAGGCTGCCAACGCAGCGACCTGTCCGACTCGCACCAGCGAGCGGTCAGCGGCGATCCGCTCCACCAGCTCGGCCATGCCTTCGACCTCGCCCACGTCAGACGGCACCGCGGCTGCCAGCAATTCGTCCACCATGGCAGCCCGCGTCGTCATCGGCCGGCCGACCCCACCGACCACTGCCTTTTCAAGATCACGCCCCAACGGTGCCAACGCCCCCTCCATGGCCACCGACTCCGGCATCTCGTTCATCGGCTGGTCGATCAGCGCACGAAAGCCCGCCGGGCGAAACATGATCCCAAAGCCTTCCCCCTGCCCGGCCAGTTGGCGAACGAACATGCGGCGGGCCACGCCGCCGGTCATGGCCCGCCCGTCCTCCACCACGATGTTGACCACCGGATGTGGCCAGAGCCGTTGCGTGAAAGGCTGGTCGGGCGGAAGGTCCCAGGTCGCCAGCCAATACCGGTCGACCACCCGGCCGACGTACGTACTGGGTGCCGCACGATCCAACGCGAAGTGCTGCAGACCCGTGTCGGGCGCCACGATGCCGCGGGCGTCGGTGTGCACGTCGGGGACGTCAGAGGGGATGTCGGGAATGTTCAAGACTCCTGGCTGGCCGATCACGATCCTACGGGCTATGAATGAAGACCTGAACCAGATCGCTGACCGCTACGACCGGGCTGCCTCGGCCTTCGCTGATCTCATCGACGGTGTCGCCGACGACCAATTGACTGACCCGACCCCATGTGAGGAGTGGCACGTCCGTGACCTGATCGGCCACATCGTCGACAACCACCGCCATTTTCAAGAGATGGTCGGCCGCCAGCCGGCAGCTGGGCCGGAGGTGGCGGACGACCCGTCAGGCGCGTTTGCAACAGCCGCCGACCAGACACGACAAGACCTGGGTGATCCGGATCGGGCCCAGACCAGCTATGAGGGACATTTTGGCAAGAAGACCTACGCGTGGGCGATCGATTCGTTCATGACCTCTGATCTGGTGATCCACGGTTGGGACCTGGCCCAGGCCACCGGTCAACAGGCTGAGATACCGGAGGCGGAAATGGCGCGTATCACCGCGGACGTCGAAACCTGGGGTGAGGGAGCCCGTTCTCCCGAGGTGTACGGGCCGGCTGTTGACGTCGGTGACGGTGCCGATGACCTGACCCGGTTCCTGGGGTTGGTGGGGCGTCGAGCCTGACCCTCCCCCCGACTCTCAGCCCACTCGCGAGGGTCTACCGTCCGTGCCGAATACCCGAGTGTCAGTAGAACCGCAGGTCAGCGGTGTTCAGCCATCGCCACAGCCTGACCTGACATGTGGTTCACTGGGCTGAGTGTCGGATGGGGGGGTGGCTAAGCCGAATATCGGGCTCGCCGGGGGATGCCGGAGGGCGGGCGTGCAGCGAGGACGGGCAGCGTCGGGTCGGCGGCGCCCCACGCTTGACGGCCTACCCTAAGGCGGCATGGCTGATCCTCGCCCCATCGGAGTGTTCGACTCAGGCGTCGGTGGACTGACCGTCGCCCGGGCGCTGATGGATCTGTTGCCCGACGAACGGGTGGTCTACCTGGGCGACACCGCCCGGGGCCCCTATGGCCCATTGCCCCAGTCCACGGTCAGGGACTACACCGCCCAGGACGTCGCGTGGCTGCAACAGCAAGAGGTCAAACTTGTCGTCGCCGCCTGCAACACCGCCACCGCGGCCGCCCTTGAAATCGACCCCCTGACCTTCGACGTCCCGGTGATCGGGGTGATCGAACCTGCCGTCGACACTGCCATCAGGGCCACCCGGTCACGGCGGGTCGGGGTCATCGGCACCCAGGGGACCATCGAATCCGGCGCCTACGACCGGGCCGTCGCCCGGATCGGGGGAGAGGCGACCAAGCTGTTCAGCCAGGCCTGTCCCCGGTTCGTCACCCTGGTCGAACAAGGACGTACGACCGATCCGGAGGTGCTGCAGATCGCCCGCGAGTACCTTGCCCGACTGCAGGCCGCCCAGATCGACACGTTGATCCTGGGCTGCACCCATTACCCCCTGCTGACCGGGGTGATCAGCTATGTCATGGGGCCGGAGGTGGTCCTGGTGTCATCGGCAGAAACCTGCGCCCGGACGGTGTTCGGCGACCTGGTTGACCACGACCTGCTGGCACATGAAGCCGTTCCCCAACACCGCTTTGCGGCCACGGGTGACCCGGCCGCGTTTGCTCGTCTGGCCGAACGGTTCCTGGGTCCACGCCTGCGGGACGCCGACGTCGAAACGGCACGGACCGCCCTATGACCACACTGACCATCATCGGGTCGGCGGGTAGTCATGCCTCGGCCGAACGGGTGTGCTCGTCGTATCTGATCAGTCACGACGGCTACAACCTGGTGCTGGATCTTGGGCCGGGTGCGTTGCACAACCTGTCCAAGGTCATCGACGTGGCAGACCTGGACGCGATCCTGATCAGCCATCTGCACCCCGATCACTACCTGGACCTGTACGGGCTGCAGTACGCGTTGCGGTTTCATCCCGACCAACCGGGGCCGGTGAGAGTCTACGGACCGGCGGGCATGCGTGAGAAGATCGCCGCGATACTGCCCGACGAATCGATGCAAAAGATGGGGGATCTGTTGCACTTCCACACCGTCGCTGCGGGCCAGAACGTGCCCATGAAAAAACTCGACATCCAGCTGTTCGGCATGAACCACCCGGTTGAATGTCTAGGCTCCAGAACCATCGCGGGAAACCACGTCATCGCCTTCACCGGAGACACCGCGCCCACACCCGCCATCTCGCAACTGGCGGACAACGCGGACCTGTTCCTGTGCGACGCCACCTGGAGTGAATCGCAGCGCCCCCTTCCCCCCGACACCCATAGCACCGGCCTTGAGGCCGGCCGGGCGGCCGCCGACGCCAAAGTCGGCCATTTGATCCTCACCCACGTGTCCCCCTACACCGACCCGGCCGCGGTGGCCGACGAAGCCGCCACTGTCTTTGATGGCGACATCACCGTCGCGACCGACCTGATGGAGTTCCACCTGTGACCCAGATGACCGACGACCAGACCGCCACCGACGCCAGTGCCAGCAACACAGACGGACGCCCCGACGGCCGCGCAGCGAACGCCGCACGTGCCTTGTCCATCACGACCGGCACACAGCAGTACCCCGAGGGCTCGGCGCACATCACGATGGGGGCCACGCAGGTGCTGTGCGCCGCCAGCGTGACCGATGACGTTCCCCGTTGGCTGCGAGACTCTGGCTCGGGTTGGATCACGGGGGAGTACTCGATGCTGCCCCGCGCCACACGCGAACGGACCGGACGAGAGGCCGCCCGCGGCAAACAAAAGGGTCGGACGGTCGAGATACAGCGACTGATCGGCCGATCGTTGCGAGCTGCCGTTGACCTGTCCACCCTGGGCCCGGTCTCGGTGACCGTGGACTGTGACGTCCTGCAGGCTGACGGCGGTACGCGAACCGCCTCGATCACTGGCGGCTGGGTTGCGCTGGCACTCGGCCTGGAACGGGCGGCAGACCTGGACATGATCACCACCGCCCCGCAACTGACTCAGATCGCTGCCATCAGCGTGGGTATCGTCGATGGGCAGCCCCGGCTGGATCTTGACTATGACGAAGATTCGGGTGCGGAGACCGACATGAACGTGGTCATGGCGGGGGACGGGCGGCTGATCGAGGTGCAGGGGACCGCGGAGGGTGAGCCGTTCAGCCGAGGGGAGTTGACGGCGATGCTGGACCTGGCCGCAGAAGGATGTCAACGCCTGTTCGCAGCCCAACGCGACGCGGTTGGGGCTGCGAACAGGCGTTGACGACCGAACTGGTTCTTGCCACTCAGAATGTAGGAAAGCTCGCTGAATTTCGCGACATCCTGGACGGCTTGGATGTCGTGTTGCTATCAGCCGCTGACCTGGATCTGCCCCCTGTCGATGAGACTGGGGATTCCTTCCGCGCCAATGCACTGCTGAAGGCCAAGTCCGGCGTGGTTGCCTCGGGCCTGCCGTGTGTGGCCGACGACTCTGGGCTGGTGGTCGATGCATTGGATGGGGCACCGGGGATCTACAGTGCCCGGTTCGCAGCGATGAATGGCATCCCCTCCCGTGGCCAAAACGCCGACC
>JBBSNE010000124.1:0-7660 GCA_038232815.1 Euzebyales bacterium
CACGGGTTGATCGCATACGCCACCTCGAAGTGCGTGGGCGGACACATCAGGTAGTGCCGCCCCCAGTCCAACGACGACGCCGTCATTGCTCACCGTCCTTCCGCGAATCGTCTGATCGTCAGACAATACTAGAAGAAATACTTGTGGAGCGCACCAATCCCCCAGCGCCGTCAGACCGCCACGGTCCGTTCGGCCACCAACAACAGCGTCGCCCGTGACCGTGTGATGTGGTGGATGGCGGCCGTGAGGTACGCAGCTCGATCCTCAGACAGTGCCAGGGTCAGAAGGCGGGCATGTTCCTCGACCTTGTCCGGTTCGGGTTGGTACCGATCAGCGCTGACCAACAGCAGTCGCATCTCGCGTGCCAGTTGCGAATGGAACTGGCTGATACGGGGGGAACCGACCGCTTTGACCAACCCTTCGTGGAAGGCTTCGTCAGCGGCGGCACCCGCCCTCCAGTCCTTGGTGGACACGGCCTGCTTCAGGTCGTCAAGCGCCGCCCTCGCCTGGGCGGGATCCCCGATCCCTACGCTGGCCACGTGCCGCTCGATCATGATCCGAGCCGCGATCAGGTCGTCGACGTCGTCGGGCGTGTGACGGGTGACGATGGCCCCTCGGTGATGAGCGTGTGTCACAAGACCTTCGGCAACCAGCACCTTTATGGCCTCGCGAACAGTGGATCGCCCGACGTCGAAGCGATCCGACAACCCATGTTCCCGCAGCGAGAACCCCGGTGGTAGGTCACCGTCAAGGATTTCTGAGCGAATCGACTCCACCACCTGATCAGTCAGGCTCAGGCGTTCCAGCGCATTGACGATACCGGTCCGCGGACAACCGCAGAACCAGCTACGGCAACCCGACATCGTCCAAGAAGGATCCAGCCAACTGGTCGATGGGGGCACCACCCACGGCCTGGCCGTTCAGATCCGCCAGAGTCTCCGCGGTCAAAACCTTGGCCAAGCGGTCCAACAGGTCGATGACGTCGGGTTGGTCACCGCGGCCTTCAGCGGCCACCACCGGAGCAATGACCAAGGCCGGGAAGACACCCAGATCATCGTCAAGCGCCTGTAGTCCAAGGGTCCGGGCCACGCCAGACGTCGCAGAGGCAAGCCCCGCCAGACACTGCCCCGAGGCCGTGTCGGCAAGAGCCTTGCCCTCTGTCAGCGCACGGGTGGTGACCTGGTCCCGGGCGATGGCGTAGGTCTCGACCAGGTAGGAATACCCCGACGGCGCAGCCAGGTATTCACCATCGGCGCAGAGGGCCGCGCTGGAACCACCGAACTGCCCGGCCAGCCACGAGAGGGTTTGCTCCTGATCCGACGGCAACCGGGACGATTGGACGAACAGTGCAAGGCTGGCGTCGATGGGCGTCGGCCCGACCCATTTCAGCCCGTTCCCGGCTTCTTCGTCGGCAACGACCTCAAATGACTCTTCAGGGTTGATCGGCGGTGCCGTCAGACCCAGTGACAGTGCCCACGCGGCACCGGAATAGTCCCAATAGACGTCGATGCGCCCATCGAGGGCTTGGTCCCTCACGTCCACGGTGTCCCCCAACTCCGACACAATCTCAGCTGGCATGTCACTCCGTCTCAGCAACTCCGTGGTCAGGGCCGCCAAGACCTGCTGTTCGGTGGTCGAACCCGCCCCGATTCGGACAGGGAGTTGGTCGCCACTCGGATCGGTGCACCCGGTCAAGACCAGCAACAGCGCAGAAACAACAGTTGCCGTCCGGCAACACGGGCCCAAAGGTCGCACCGTGTCGAGTCTGGCACACGACGGTCGCTACGCTTTGATCCATGATGCACCGACGATCATTTCTGCGTGCGGCGTCGTTGGCAGCGACCGGGCTGGCGGCAAGCGCCTGTGGCACCCGGGCCGATGACACCGTTGACCTTCCCGGGTCAAACGACGACCTGGGACTGGCGGTCCAGACTGCGTCGTTTGAAACGTTGACCGGACCGGACCGGTGGCTGGCCTTCGGGGTCACCAACATCGATGGGTCACCGCTGGTTGCAGATGCCCAGGTGGAGGTCTTTTTGCGCCCCGTCCCGGTCGGGTCTGACAACCAGACCGCCGCAACGGTCGGACCGCTGCAGGCCACCTTTTCTCCCTCAGAAGAAACTGGGCAGGGCGTCTGGTTCGTGCAGACCGGACTGGAGCAGACCGGTTTCACCGAGGTGGTGGCGCAAAGCGGCAAGGACTATGGCATCGGCACGATCCAGGTGGTGGATCCCGCGGACTCCCTGGTGACCGCCGACGGTGTGCCACTGGTGCCGGGCGCCCTGGCAGTCGACACGCCGACGGCCACCACCGACGATGACCGCGGCTACTTCTCCGTGTGCACCCAAGACCCACCGTGCGGAATGCATCAGACCAGCCTGGACCAGGCCCTTGCCGCCGGTCGTCGCGTGGTCCTGCTGTTCGCGACCCCACAGTTTTGTCAGACCGCCGTCTGCGGACCGTCGGTCGCAACCCTTGACGGTATTCGTCGGGATGGCGACTGGGGCGACACCGTCTTCATCCATTCCGAGATCTATGCCGAGGAACCCAGCGGCCAACAGGTCGCCGCGACGCCGCTGGTGCAAGCCGTGTCTGCTTGGGGTTTGCCATCCGAACCCTGGCTGTTCACGATCAGATCCGACCGCACGATCGCCAACCGCATCGACGGGCCGATGCCACAACCCGTCGTACGACGCCTGGTGGAGGAACTGACCGCCTGAACCGGTGCCGGACGATGTCAGGCGGGACGCGATGTGTTCAGGCCTTCGCGCAGACCGCGGGCGACCGTGTAGGGGTCGTCGGCCTGCGTCAACGCCCGCACCACAACCAGGCGCCGGCCACCGGCGTCCAACACCGGGCCGGCAGTGTCGGTGCTCATCCCCCCGGTGACGAACCACGGCTTGCAACCCACCGCTGCAGCGTGTCGCAGGGGCGCAAGCCCGATGCCCGGTCGACCCTGTTTGGTGGGCGTCGCGTGAACCGGTCCCACTGCAAAGTAATCACAGGGCTCGGTCTGGGCCCGGTCAATCTGTTCGATGGTGTGAGTGGACCGGCCGATCAACAACTCAGCACCAACCACGTCCCGCACCTCGGCTGGCGTTGGGTCGTCTTGGCCCACATGCACCCCGTCGGCCCCGACCTCCAGGGCCAGGTATGGGTCGTCATTGACGACGAACAACGCGTCATGGCCGTCACAGGCGCGCCGAAACACCGCCGCAGCAGTCCGCAGTGCATCGACTGCCGCCGTCTTGTCGCGCAACTGCACGACGTCGACACCGCCACGAAGCACATCGTCCAAGAAGGTGTCCAGATCGTCGCGCAGTGCGGTACACAGGTAGAGGAAGGATCGCGCGAGTCGTTGGCGGCGTTCGTGCGGTGTCATCCGTCGTCGCGGTCAGGTCGGTCGGATGCGGGGGTGGCGGCAGCCTCATCTGTGGTGGCATCCGGAACGACGTTCAAGCGCCGCGGGCGGATGCCCACGTCAGGCGAAGACAGACGTTGCCCCCGTTTGCCTGCTCGCTCGGCACCGGCCAGGGCGTGCACCGCGGTGATGACGGCCGTGGCCAGCAGCATGCCGACGGCAAACAACCCCGCCCAACGTCCGATGACGCCAAAGGTCAGTCCGTTGATCGCACCGTCCAACACACAGCCGGCCACCATGACCGCGGCCAGGATGCCGCCGGCGGTCTGCAACCGCCGCGGGACACCGGTGAAGTCGACCAGTGTCCGGGTGCTGTCTGCCCTGGGTCCCTCCATGAACAGACGAATCCTAGCGGTGCAGGTGCATGCGGCCGTAGTCCGGTGATGACGCCTCGGCGTACAACCGTTCGCTGATGCGACCGGCACGAAAGGCGTTGCGTCCGGCCTCGACAGCCTGCGCCATGGCGGCGCCCATCAACGCGGGATCCTTTGCCCTGGTCACCGCGCTGGCGCACAGCACCGCGGCACACCCAAGCTCCATCGCCTGTGCGGCGTGTGAGGCCGTGCCGATCCCCGCGTCCAAAATGACGGGAACGTCGGACTGTTCCAGAATGATACGAAGGTTGTACGGATTGCGGATGCCTGCGCCTGAACCGATGGGCGAACCCAGCGGCATCACCGCCGCGCAGCCGATCTGTTCCAGTCGCCGGGCGATGATCGGGTCGTCACCGCAGTACGGCAGGACGACAAACCCGTCATCGACCAAGGTCTCGGCAGCATCCAGCAACTCCACGGGGTCGGGGAACAGGGTTTTGTCGTCGCCGATGACCTCAAGTTTTATCCAGTCGGTCTGCAACGCCTCGCGGGCCATGCGCGCCAAGGTCACTGCCTCGTGGGCGGTGTAGCACCCGGCGGTGTTCGGAAGCACCTTGATGTCCAGTTCGGCGACGACGTCCAGGACCGACCCGGCTGCCGTAGGGTCAAGGCGGCGCAGCGCGACAGTGGTCAACGCGGTTCCGGATGCTTTGAGCGCCGCGGCCAAAATCTCATGTGACGGGGCCCCGCCGGTCCCCATGATCAGTCTGGATGACAGCGTCTGCCCCGCGATGACGAAGGGGTCGCTGGTCACCGCGAACCTCCTTGGACCGCAGTGAGGATCTCGATGTGTTGGCCACCGTCGATATTCGTGTCCGACCAGTCCGTTTGACGAACGACCTGACCGTCGACCGCGGCCGCGACACCAGGCTGGCTGGGCGCATGACCCAATGACGCCACCACATCCGCAAGTGAGGTGTCGGCCGGAAACTGTGTGTCGCTGCCGTTCAGGGTGACCGTGATCAATTCGCTCATGACTTCGTGGTGTTGAAGCGTCCGGGCTGGAACGCAGTGAGGTCAAGCTGGGGATGATCCCCACCGTCTTGGCCCTGGTTCGTGACCAGACCAGCAACAATATCGGCGGTCAGGGGGCTCAGCAGCACGCCGTTGCGATAGTGGCCAGTGGCAAGGATCAGCCCCTCCATGTCCTCGACCGGTCCCAGCAGGGGCGCATTGTCGGGGCTGCCCGGACGCAGTCCGGCGGTTGTCTGCACCAGGACACACTCATACACGCCCGGGAGCAGTTCCCAGGCTGCTCGGAGGAGTTGTGAAACCCCGCCGGCGGTCACCTGGATGTCATATCCCTTCTCCTCGACCGTGGCGCCGACGACGATTCGGCCATCGGGGCGGCTGACGATGTACACCTCGGTGCCACGCAGATTTGCTGTCGCCAGCGGTCCGGTGACGCTACGCAGATGAAGCAGCTGGCCCTTGACGGGCCGGATCTGGGGCAAGGTGACAGGTAGGCCGCCGATCTGTGGCATGCCGACCCCCGCCGCCATGACGACCCAGTCAGCGTCAGCCGTGGACCCATCCTCAAGTCTGACCCCCGTCACGCGCTGACCCTCGCGCGTCAGCTCCGCCGCCCTGTCGTGGACGATGTCGACACCGCAGTGCCGCCCCAGCAACGTGAGTAGGCCATCAACCAAGGCACGGTTGTCCACCTGATGATCAGATGCAACAGCAATTGCCCCTCGCGTACTGGGCGCCAAGGCCGGTTCGACCTCTCGGGCCTGTGAGCCCCGCAGCCATTCGGCTGTCAGTCCCAGGTCCAACTGGGTCTTCAGCAAGCGCCGAAGTTCCGCTGAGTCATCGGCATCGCGAGCCACCATCAGGCTGCCGCAGCGGATGTAGCCGACCTCGATCCCCCGATCGGCCAACGACTCGGCCCATCCGGGCCAGCGCCGTGATGACACCAGGTTCAGGGCCAGCAGGGCATCCTCGCCGTAGTGCAGTTCTGACACCGGCGCAAGCATCCCCGCAGCGGCCCAGGACGCGCCGCGACCGGGTTCTGGGTCAACGACAGTGACGGTTGTGCCCGCATCCGCACATCGCAGGGCACATGACAGGCCGATGACGCCTGCGCCGACGATGACGACATCGCTTCCCATCACCCGCCACCCTAGCGATGGACGTCACAACGACGGGTCACTCAGATCCAGGCTTCGCATCTGGTCCTCCAACCGCTGCACCTCGATGGCGACCGCTTCCAGATCCCGGGCGATACGCACGTCGTACTGCGGATACAGGATCTGAAAGGACGTCTCCGCAGCCCCAATCTGCCAACCGATCGACTCGCAGAACTCGCCGAGGTCGAACTCCCATGTGAACAACAGTTCCCGACCGTCGTCGTGGATCCATTCGATCAGGAAGCGGTTGGGCTTGCGGGCATATTGCACGGTGCCCTTGCGATCTGCCTGCACCGCGCCGAACCCCAGGGACAGCAATTCTTCGTGCAGGGCATTGTCTCGGTGGTCGTCAGGGGCAGGCACGTGCTCAACCTACACTGGCACCTTCGTGCCCTCTTCACCTTCCAAACGCTCTCAGACCGAGCACCACGTTGCCGACGTCGGTGCGGTCGCAGGGGTTGTCCAGCCGCGGATGTTGGCCGGTCGGTACACCTTGTCAGGTCGTATCGGCGCAGGCGGCATGGGCACGATCCTGCGGGCGACCGACAACCAGATGGAACGTGACGTCGCGGTGAAGGTGTTGCACCGCCATCTGGCCAACGACCCCGACCTACGGGCACGGTTCAAGGCGGAGGCCCGACACGCTGCCTCCCTGAGCCACCCAAACATCGTCGCTGTCTACGACCAGGGCGACGTCGACCTTCCCTACATCGTCATGGAGTTGGTGGACGGCCCCAGCCTGCGTGAGGTGCTGGTCAGCCACGGTCCGATGTCCCCCGCACAGATGCTGACCGTGATCGTGCCGTTGTGTCAGGCGCTGGCCGGGGCGCACGACAAGGGGTTGGTGCATCGAGACATCAAGCCAGAGAATGTGTTGGTCACGCGGGCGGGCGTTCCCAAGTTGGCCGACTTCGGGATCGCTCGCGTCATGGCCAGCACTCGCCAGACCGCAACCGGCATGATGATGGGCAGTGTCCACTATCTGGCGCCCGAATTGGTGGGCGGCACCGACGCCACCCCTGCCAGTGACCAGTACGCGCTGGGCGTCATGACGTTCGAGCTGCTGACGGCTCGCAAGCCACTGCCGGCCGAGACACCCATGGCCATTGCCCTGCGGCATACAAACGAAGACATTCCCCCGCCCAGCCGCTACGCCCCGGGGGTCGGACCCCAGCTTCACCGGGTGACCGCCAAAGCGTCTGCCAGAGATCCGGGCCAGCGCTACCCCTCGGTCGAGGACTTCGGCGGCACTGAACGCCGCGGTCGACGCAGGGCCTCATGCCGTGACCACCACCATCGACGGCAATCAACAGACATTGATTCTGCCGCCCGAACACCACGAAACCGTCTCGTTGTCCGGCCCGGGGGCGCCACTACAGCAGCGCCGTTCGCCTAGTGGGGGACGCACAGCCCTTCGTGTGGCCGCGGGCATCGCATGTGTGGCACTGCTGGTCGGGGGCAGTTACCTGCTGTGGGACCGGGTGGTGGCACCCCAGGCTGCGGTACCACAACTCATTGGAAGCAGTCGGACCCAGGCCCAGGCACGCCTGCAACAACGGGGTCTTTCACTTGAGATCGGGGCGGAACGCAACCGGCTACGCGAACCAGCTGGGCAGGTCATCGGTCAACGCCCCTCCCCGGGGGAGACGCTTCGCGACGGTTCGCTGGTGGAAGTGGTGTTGTCCCTGGGACCCGCAGTCGTTTCGATGCCGGACTTCAAAGGCCAATACTTCGAC
>JBBSNE010000125.1:0-7620 GCA_038232815.1 Euzebyales bacterium
GCAGTCCAGCCAATTCCGTGGCAGATTCCTCGCCGGATTCGGGGTCTCGGACGCTGAACCCGGAATAGCCGTCGCCCCCATCGGTACCCTTCGTCACCACGTCCCCGCGGATTGGCAGATCCGGATGGAACGCCGCCCCCCAGGTGTCGGCCACGCAATGGACCGGCCAGACCCCTCCAGCTGTGTCGAAATGAGGGGTTTGAGGTGGGTGCCAGTCCGCGGTGTAGAAAATCGGGGTCCCGGCGTGGTCGGCCGCATCGACCTCCTGGACCACCCGGGCCACGGCTGCTTCGGCTCCGTTCACGTACAACGAACCGTTGGGATCGGCGAAGTCGTTTTGCACATCGACGACGACAAGGGCGGTGTCGGATTGATAGCGCATCGGGTTCCACAGTAGGCTTACATTCACGCCGGGGGAGCCCACGGCTGAGAGTGCACCGCCCGATCGAGGCGCGCAGCAGACCCCACGAACCTGAACCGGTTAACACCGGCGGAGGGAGCGCGAGATGATTGCTGCAGACATCGGGGTCGCTTTGATCCTCATCACCCTGGCCCTGTTCGTGACATTGGGTCTGACCGCGGGCCGCGACACCGACCTGGAGACCTACACGACCGCCCGCAACACCCAGGGGTCGGCCACGCTGGGCCTGTCGTTCTTGGCGGCGGGCATGGGCGCGTGGATCCTGTTCGCCCCCCCGGAGGTCGGCGCCGGAGTGGGATTGGTCGCCATTCTCGGATATGCCGTCGGTGCGGCGCTACCCGTCATCCTGTTCGCCGTCCTGGGCCGACGCATTCGCACCGCCGTACCACGCGGTCACTCGTTGGGCGAGTTCGCACGACTGCGCTTCGGACGCGCCTTCGCCGTATGGGTGTTCCTCGTCAGCGTCGCGTACATGTTCTTGTTCGTCACCGCCGAACTGACCGCGGTGGCGGGCGTGACCTCCATCATCGCCGGGGTCGATCCTCGGTTCACCGTGATCGCGGTCGCGGTGGCAACGTTGGTCTACACCTCATGGGGTGGTTTGCGAGCGTCGCTCGTGACTGACCGGTGGCAGGCAGGGTTGATCGTCGCGTTGTTGGCGGTCGGGTTCGTGGCAGTGCTGGGGGCGGTCGATGACGCCGGTGCGGCCATCGCTGACAGCGGATTGTTGACCGTCGACCGCATCGGACTTGAGGTCGCCGCAACCTTGATCATCGCGGTGACGGCAGCCAACATGTTCCATCAGGGATACTGGCAACGTGTCTGGGCGGCGTCAGACGACACCTCTTTGCGACGCGGCGCGGGGCTGGGCGTGGTGCTGACCGTGCCGGTGGTGATCCTGGTCGGCTTGTTCGGCATCGTGGCCAGCGGCGCGGGGCTGGGCCTGGATGTCTCGCCAGTGCCGTTGTTCGCTCTGGTGACGGGGTTGCCGGCGTGGATCGCAGCGGTCGTCATCGTCCTGGGCGTGGCGTTGGTGGCCTCCTCGGTGGACACCCTGGAAACCGGGCTGTTCTCACTGGTCGCGGCTGAGGTCCCCGGCATGAGCATGGCAGTGGCCAGACTGGTGACCGTGGGGCTGATGGTTCCGGCCGTTGTCGTGGCGTTCCAGGGTTATAGCGTGCTGCGGTTGTTCTTGATCGCTGACCTTTTTT
Organism: Euzebyales bacterium; assembly: GCA_038232815.1. GTDB lineage: Bacteria > Actinomycetota > Nitriliruptoria > Euzebyales > Euzebyaceae > Euzebya. Next base: position 1,633 of record JBBSNE010000125.1, read on the forward strand.
GTGCCGGTGTGGTCATCCCACTGTTGGCCGGGCTGTGGTCGCGCGCCACCACCACCGGGGCGTTGGCGGGTGCGGCGGCCGGATTGGTCGGGGCGGTGCTACCCAGCCTGGCGACAAGCGGATCACTGGCCAGCGCCATCACCACGGCAACTTTTCCCGGGGCCGTTCCGAGCCTTCCGCCGTTCGCGGGTGCCTTGTTCCTCTCGGCGATCGTGACCCTGACCGTGTCGCTTTGGGGGCGCCGACGTGTCGATCTGGACGACATCGGGGCGGGGGCGGGAACGGGTCACTCCGCCCGGGCATAGCGGCCCCCTTCTGTGGTGTGGCGTGTCGGATCGTGCCCCCCTGTTCTGGGACGATCCGACTCAGCGCAAGGGGGGCCCTCCCAGCCCAATGGAACTCAGTCGGAGGGAGGGTTGCCTGAGGGGCCCGACGCACGGACACGCTCGACTGCCTCAAAGGCATCGCGCAGGTTCGCGAGCCAGGCGTCCTCATTGGCTCCCACCAGACGGACGCACCAAGCCAACGCGTCGCTGCGGGACCTGGCAACGCCGGCGTCGATCAGGGTGTCAAGCACCTGCCGTTCGTCCAGCCGCAATCGGGTCATCGCCGGGACACTCAGCGTGGTGAACAACTGCTCTGTCGGTCCGCACACCGCGCCCCAGCTGACCTTGCGCCGAAAGGTTCGTTCAGCCGTCTTTGCGATGACCATCCTCCGCTCGCGGGTCGACTCTCGAAACCGTGCGATGCAACCTTCATCCCGTTCGTCGGCCACAGGCTTCAGCTGACCGACGATCAGGATCTCGTCTTTGTCCACACGTACGTCGACGTGGTCGAACCAGCCTCGTGGCAACTGCTCACGAACCCAGGTCGACACCTCTTCTTGGTCATCAGACACAGCGATCACGGTATCGCTCAGCGGGCGGGGCGGATACGAATCGGCCCTTTTGCGGTCGCAAGGTCGACCACCTTGCCTGCCTGTGTGATCTCCACCTCACCGTCAGCCACCAGCCGAGCGGCAGCCTGACGGACCGGTTCCATCAACGCTCGCCACTGCTCACCACCGTGTAGGCGCGCGATCTCAGACGGGCAGACGGACGCGGTGGGCGATCGGTGCCAGCAGATCAAGGATCGCCGGCGGGAGGTCAAGGGTCACAGGCGGTTCCTGCACCAGGATGAATGCGTGCCGACGATCCTGACCTGGAAGCTGCGCCGTCGCCAACTGCGGACGGCGTCACCGCGTGTGAACCCGGCGGGCGCCGCCGCAGGCAGATCACACGTTGGCTAGCGTCGGTTCTGCGATGGACGACAAACCTGGTACCACATCCCCTGGCCCCTGGGGGGATCACATGGGTCTTGCGCTGGAACAGGCACGTCGGGCCATGACCCATGACGATGTCCCCGTCGGGGCGGTCATCGTTCGCGACGGGGTGGTCGTCGCTCAGGGGCGAAACCGCCGCGAAGTAGACCAGGACCCCACCGCGCACGCCGAAATCGTGGCCTTGCGAGCGGCCTCCTCCGCGATCGGCAACTGGCATTTGGAGGGATGCACCCTGGTGGTGACGCTGGAGCCGTGCGTCATGTGCGCCGGAGCGATTGTGTTGTCGCGGTTGGACCGGGTGGTGTTCGGCGCCAGCGATCCCAAGGCCGGGGCGGTCTGTTCGGTCATGCGCCTGCTTGACGACCAACGACTGAACCACCGGGTCCAGGTTGTTGAGGGAGTCAGAGCAACAGAATGCGGCACCCTGCTGAGGACATTCTTCCAAGACCGGCGGGGCTCGCAACAAGCCAGCGCCCGCTTGGGCCGTCCCCGTCCAGACCGCTGAATGATGAGCCGCGCGACCCGCCCGGCTACCATCTCGCCCCCCGGTGGAGTCGCATAGTCCGGCCTAGTGCGCTCGCCTCGAAAGCGAGTAGGGGCGCAAGTTCCTCGAGGGTTCGAATCCCTCCTCCACCACCACAAAAGCGCTGCACCGTCAAGTGACCGTTTAGTGCTCCATCGTCCGGGCGGACATTGTCCGACAAAGGTATCCTTGTTCGGCACGGTGGGTCCCAGACACGATTCACCGCGCACGGAGGGGAGATCCGTGTCGTCACCATCGACAAGGGGTTAGGCATGAAAGTACGTATGACGTATGTCGCCATCATGGCGACCGTCGCAATGATCGCGACGGCCACCGGGGCGGCGGCCCATCCAGACGCCGTGACCGACGGCGCATTGCACGACAACAAGAACGTTCTGCACGAACAACAGCACGACGGGGACGAAGAAGGCCACATCGAGCAGGATGTCAACTACGGCTTCACCTTGGTGGGCCAAGACACACTGGGTGGTGTCAGCGACGAGCGCTACACCGACGTGTGGTCCGACGGACGCGGCTATGCCTATGTCGGCACCTTCGACGAGCCCAGCTGTGACCGGTCGGGCGTGTACATCTCAGACTTCCGCGACCCGGCAAATCCTGAGACCATCAACATGATCAAGTCCCCGCCGAACACGCGGGTCAACGACGTCAAGACCATCCAGGTCGGCGACCAAACGATCTTGATCCACTCCCTCGAGGAATGTGGCATCACCACACCCGGTGGCCAGAAGGGCCAGGGTGGCATCGCGTTGTATGACGTGACCGACCCGACCAAGCCGCACGCATTGAAGAAGAACTTCTTGACCAACGGTATCCACAACATCTATCCGTGGACCGACGCCAGCACCGGCAAGACCTATCTGATCCTGACCGACGACGTGGCCCTGCGTGACGTGCTGTTCGTCGACATCACCAAGCCCCAGTCACCCAAGCTGATCGCTGAGGTCGGCCTGCCGGACTGGCCCGGTGCACAGGACGAGCAGTCCGATGGCATGGGTTCCTTCGCCGCGTCGTTCAACCACGACGTGTGGATTGCCAACGTCGGCACCGAGGATGACCCAAGCTATGAGGCCGTGGTGTCCTACTGGGACGCCGGGTTCGTGCGCCTGGACGTCAACGATCCGGCCAACCCGGAGTTCATCGACGACTCGACCTACCCCGACCCTGACCCCATCACGGGATTCACTCCCCCTGAGGGCAACGGACACGCGGCTGCGTACAACGCCGACGCCAGCTTGATCTTTGCGGGTGATGAGGACTTCAGTGCCACCCGCTTGACCTTCACCATCGACGAGGGTGACAACGCTGGTGAGTACGACGCCTCCGAAGGCGCCTTCACCAAGCCCATCAGCGAGTTGGACGACGAAGCCCTTGACGGGGATACCACCTACGTGGGCCTGGCCTGTGGCAGTGGCGTCCCGACCGCCCCGGATAGTGACGAGCCTCAGATCGCCGTCGCCCAGCGTGGTGTGTGCACCTTCCAACTGAAGGCAGACACCATCGAGGCCGCCGGCTATGACGGCTTTGTGGTCTTCAACGACGAGGCCCGTGGCGACGACCTGGTGACCATGGGCGGTGACTCCAGCGAACTGGCCGGAATATTCGTCGGTCATTCGACCGGCCTAGCGATCTTTGACGCCGACAGCGCGAACGACCTGACCATCGGTCAGTCCGGCGAACCGATCACCGCCACCGGTGAGTTCGACGGCTTCGGCTACTTCCACCTGCTGGACCGTGTGACGTTGGCCGAACTTGGCTATTACGCTCCCGGACAGGTCAACGACCCGGACTACGCCTCGGGCTTCGGCGACCTGACCATGCACAACGTCGAGGGTGACCTGACCGATCCGAACCTGGCGTTCATCTCCTGGTACTCACTGGGGATGCGGGCCATCGAAACCAACACCGGCAACTCCGTCCGCCCACCGGGTGACGACTGGGATGCCGCGACCCCGCCGGTGGACGATTACTACGGTGAGAACGTCACCGAGGTCGGTCGGTACATCGCCGAGGACGGCTCCAACTTCTGGGGCGTGCACGTCACGGAACTGGATGGTGAGCGCTACATCCTGGCGTCGGACCGCAACACCGGTCTGCACATCTTCACCTTCGAGGCTCCCTAGGGCCTGTCCTAACATCTAGCAGACACAGCGACCCGGACCGGCACCCGCCGGTCCGGGTCGCTGTTTGTCGTGGTGGGTTAGCCTGCAGCCCGTATGGCAGACCGACGCGCACGACTTCTGAACGCCCTGGACACCGGCGGTGGTCATGGGCTTGAGATCGGGCCGCTCTACAAGCCCGTCGCGCTGAAGGACGAGTGCGATGTCAGCTACGTCGACATCCACTTCGCCAAAGGCCTGCGGGAGTACTACGCCACCCACCCCGGTACTCCAATCGATGAGATCCTGGAGGTCGACTTCGCACTGATCGAGGGGGAGGTGACGCGGTCGTTGGCCCAGGCCACCGCCCCGGCCGCTCCGTTCGATTGGGTCGTGGCCTCACACGTCATCGAGCACGTGCCGGACCTGATCGGCTGGCTGAACGACGTCGCGGAGGTACTGGTGGACGGCGGCAAGCTGTCGCTGGCGGTCCCGGACCGGCGCTACTGCTTCGATGCGCGCCGGCCCCCGACCACGGTCGGGCAGATGCTGTTGGCCCACCACAATCGCGATGCCCGTCCGTCCGTACGAGCGGTCTTCGACCATTACCACGCCGCGGTCAGGGTCACGCCGACCGAGGCATGGGAGGAACACCCAGGGCCCGAGACCACCATTTTTCCCCTGGAGATGGCCCGAGACATGACCGCACGGTCGGTGGATGAGGGGATCTACATGGACTGCCACGTCTGGCTGTTCACCCCCCGCGAGTTCGTCCAGCAACTCGCGGTGCTGGCACAGCTAGGCCACCTGGACTTCACGGTGGCCGAGATCATCACGACCGACGTCAAGGACATGGAGTACTTCGTCGTGCTGCAGCGCGCCCCACGGGACATCGACGACGCTGCCCGCCAGCAGTTGCTATCTGATGGGTTTCCCCTGCCGGAGCAGACCACGCGTTTCGACCCGGGGACCTCGAGTTGGCAACTCAGCCAGAAAGAGGCGGGGTTGGTGGCGGCCAAGCGGGACGCGTTGTTCAGACTACGCCGCGTGGCCCATCGGATGCTGCGACGCTGGTGGGGAGTGTGAGCGGAGGGTGGTCATGGGGCAGTTGCAGGTTCTTGAGCTACCGGACGGCCGTGAGTTGGCGTTCAGAGTCTCGGGACCCTCGGATGGCCCGGTGCTCTTATTCCATCACGGCACGCCCGGGTCGAACTTTCAACCCCGGTTCTTTGCGGAGCCGGTGCATTCCCGAGGGTGGCGTCTGGTCATCATGTCCCGGCCAGGTTATGTCGGGTCGAGCAGGCTTACGGCCGGTGTGTGGCCGACGTGGTGCCAGACGTTGAGGCGGTGCTGGACATCATGGGCGTGGACCGCGTGTGCGTGGGCGGGTCGTCGGGAGGAGGGCCGCACGCACTCGCACGTGCTGCGTTGTTGCCCAATCGGGTCATCGCCACAGCATCGCTCTGTAGCTCAGCACCGTTCAGTGCGGACGGTCTGGACTATATGACGGGCATGGGCGAGGCCAACATTGCAGAGTTAGGCCTGGCTATCACCGGCGAGGAAGCCCTTCGCCCGTTCGTGGATGAAGCCTTCGCTGGGATGGCAGACGTCACCGCGCACCAGTTGGTAGAGTCCCTGGCAACACTGCTTCCCCCCGTTGACCGGGCTTGCCTTACGGGCGCTGTCGGGCAGGATTTTTCTGACGGGACGGCCGACCTGATGGTTCCCATCGCCCACGGGCGATGGCTTTCCTCCCGACTTCCGAATGCGCAGGCCCCCACCTTGAGGAGGGGGAGGGGCATCTGTCGATAGCGGTCGGCTCCATCGATCGGATGCTCGATTATTTGGCTGCTCCTTACCAAGCTGCCGGGTAGGCGCAGCCCTGGCGCAACTTCGTTCACACCGCCGCGGCCGCGAACACAAGCATTGCCTCGGCAATGAATCGTGACACCACGTCGGTGCTCGGTAGTTGTCATGTTCTGGCCCAGTTCCGTTCACTGTCGCCAGGTGCGCGGCGGATGTCA
>JBBSNE010000126.1:0-7610 GCA_038232815.1 Euzebyales bacterium
AGGCGGTCAGGACCGCATCGTTGTCGTTGCCCTGCCACGCGGCGCTGCGGATCGACAACAGTGGTTGGGACAGCCCTTGCTGCAACAGATCGGATGGGACCGGTTCGACCCAGGGGTCAAACCCCAGCATCGCTGCGCACCTGTCGTCGGTCAGGCACAGGCGGATCATCGCGCCGCCGCCGGTGGAGTGGCCGACCAAGCCGACCCTGTCGGCCTGCAGGTCAGTGCCCAGTTGTGACGGCCCCTGTCCAGCGGCCAGCTGGTCCAGCAGAAACGCGACATCAGCGGCATACGTGGCTTCCAACACGGCCGAGGCGCGCTGATAGGCCACCGGACCCACTTGCTGTTCTTCAGGCAGAGCGGCGGAGTTCAGTCTCACGGCGTCACCGTCTGGGAACAGCGCCACGGAGGCCCCGTAGGTGTGGTCCAACGCCACGACGATGTAGCCGTTGCTGGCCAGGGACTCGGCCAGATCGGATTGGACGGTGCGAAAGCCCCTCCAGCCGTGGCTGTAGACCACCACCGGCCACGTTCCGTCCTTGATCGGGGCGTCCAGGGTGGCGGTCGTGTCGACCAGGTTGAGGTGACGAAGCGCAAATGATGGCAATCCGACCCGGGGTGCGACGGCCGCAGCGAAGGTCTCGGGGTCGCTGACCAGAGGTGCGGGCGGCCCAGGGGTGTCGGTCGGGTACCAGGCCTGCGCCACCAGCCGTCGCGGCCGACCCTCCTCCCCGTCATAGGGATCGTCGCGCGATTGATCGGTCAGCGCCCACGAGGTCGTGGCGATGGCCAGGGGGCCGGTCGGTTCGGGCAGGCGTGGCACCGGCAGGCCCCACGACAACAGCGCGCTGAGACCGACCACGGTCAGGCCCAGCACAACCGGCCACCGTCGGCGCCCGTCGATTCGCGATCGTGCCAGGCCGAGCAGCCGCCACACGATCATCAACGCGACCACGAGGTACACCCCGGTCATCTGCCACCGAGGCCCCTCCCACAACAGGTGCGCGACCAGCGTCGCGGCGAGGACGGCTGCCCCCACGACCCGGCCGGTCCGATGGCGCCAAAAAAAGCGGACTCCGCCGACCCCCAAGGTCATGACGACCAACCCCACCTCCAGAATGCGCATACCTCATCACGCTACGTGTCGTGGCCGGGTGCTCCCACTCCCACCTCCGTTGGCCCCCAGAGCTACGGGTCGTCGCCGGGGGCTCCCACCCACTGCCTCCGCTTGCCCCCAAAGCTACGGGTCGTGGCCGGTGGCCCCCACCCGCTGCCGCCTCGGGTGGCCCTCAGAATGGTGCATCCGGCTCATATGCGGGTCGTATCCACCATCGCAACGGTGGTGATCAGCAAAGCGAAGAACTTCTACCCCACTTGGTGCATCCGGCTCAGATGCGAGTCGTATTCACCAAATAGGTCGTCTGCACGACCTCAACGGAGTCATCCCCGGGTCACGATGACCCACACAGGTCAGGGCACCGCGAACGGGGCAGCCCGGGCTGTCACGCTGATCGGCGTGCTGGTGGCGCCCACCAGACGAAGGAACAGAAAATCGAAGGTGCTGATGACGGTCACCTCAACCATTGTCGGCGAGGCCAGCGCCGACCTGCCAGTGACGTCGATCACGCCGGGGTGAGTATCGACCGCCACCAGTGCGCGCAGCTGCGCCTCGGCTGGGTCCAGGGTCACCTGTTGATCCTGTGCCCGTCCTGAGTCAACCGACACCGCGGTCGCCCCGGCCGCCGCGGCCTCATCGGCAATGGCGGCAATCCGTCCCCGGGCCGACAACGCGGTCCACAGGTCGACTGTCATCCCCCCCACCAGCATCACCAGAATCGGCAGGATCATCAACCACACGGTGACCGAGCCCCGCTCATCTCCGACAGCCCCGATGACCGTCATGACCGGCTGCGATACGGATTCAATCGCCGCGCGTGTGCCGCACCCACCGTTGGACCCGTGACCGTCCCGAGCAGGGGGATGCTGACCCGCTGGGGAGGCAGCGCGACCATCACCTGCACCACACCGTCGCGGGCCAAGTCGCTGCCAGACGCACCAAAGGGCAGGTCCATGGTGATCGTGACGTCTGTCGTGTCGATTCCTCGGCCCGTCAGCGTGTCGTGCGCCGCTTGCGTCGCGGCCGCCGTCGCACCTGCCGGGTCCGCTGCGGCCACGGCCGCCCGGGTGGCCTCTCGAGCGGTCGCCGCGGCTGCCTCGTGCCGTGCGGCCCAGGTGGGCAGCACCCCCATCAGCAACATCACCGGCACAACCAGCACGACAATGCCGATCGCCCACTCGGTCACGACAAACCCGTCGTCGGGATGTGCCGCCGTCATGATGGCGTCCCGGCCCGCGCCCTGGCCTGGACCGTTGCGGTCTGGGTCGGCAGCAACGGAATCCACGGCGGGAAGGCTGCCGTCAATGACGCCGACACACCGTCACCATCGACACCACAGGACACCGTCGAGATCCCGTCGGCCATGGCACCGAGTCCGGTATCGACGACGGCCCGTGCACGCTGGTCGCACGCCGCGACGGTCCCAAGGGCCAAACCCTGACGGGCCCCCTCCTCGGCGGCTGCTTGCATCACCCCCCGGGCATAGTGGACGGCCAGCACGTTGGTGAACATGACCAGCAGCACCATCGTCAAGCCCACAACCCCGACAAAGGCCAGGGTGACGAACCCATCATCTGAGGATTTCACGTCACCCGATGTTCAACTGGCTTCTGATCCATTCCATGACGTCCACGCTCAACGCGTTCATGGCGCCCCAGATCAATACCAGCGCCCCCACACCCAGCGCGGCGTTGGCCAACAACTCCGCGGTCGAGAACCCCTCTTCATGGTCCAGTCTTGACCGCAGGGCCACCAGTGCCTTGGTGATCAACATCAACATCATGTTCCTACCCTTCTGTATGGCTCAGCCGCCCAGGATCATTCCTGGCAACGGAGCAGCGATGAACAAAAGAATCAAGGGGGCCAACAACCCCACGGTTGGCAGCAGGATGGCCGCGCGTCGGCGGGTCGCGTCGCGTCGCAAGCCCGCCAGATGCGTCAGGCGGGCATCCCGTGCCACGCGCAGAAGTTCAGGGGCGACATCCAGGCCATGGCGAATTGCTCCGGCAAGCAGGCGGTGCACCCGCGCGGCCTCGGGTTCGGCGGTCATGGTCGCCGCCGCGTCCAAGGACTGATCCAACGGCCCACCGGCCCGGTGTTGGGCCAACGCCTCAGCCAGCTCGTCCACCAGCAACCCCTCGGTCCGTTCCAACGTCTGTGACAGGGCCGCGACCACCGACCCGTTGGCACGTAGTCGCAGGGCCAGCAGTTGACACAGTGGAGGGATCTCGGCCCGTAACGTACGGCGGCGCTGATTGATGGCCTTGTCGACCTGCGCCGCGGGTCGAAGGGCCCCCGCAGTCACCCCCACGACGGCCGACCCCAGCGAAGCGACCGGCGCCAGCCCCACCAGCACCGCACCGCCCAGGGCAAGCGCCCCGCCAATCAGACCGGCAAACATTTGGCGGACGCGATGCTCGCCAAGAAGGTGTTGGGGCGCTGCCTGATACAAGCCGGACTGTGACAACATTGACAGCACCAACGGGTCTGCGGTGCCGCCGTGCAACAAACCGACCAGTCGCCGGCGAACCCGCGCCCACACTGCCCGATCTGGCGCCGTCACGACCACCGGGACGAAGACGACCGGGCGGCCCAAGCGGGACAACGCACCTGCCGCATAAGGTCTGACCCGGGCAGCCAATCGGCGTCGGGGCGGGTACACGACCACGGTGACGGTGACAACGAAGGTCGCCGTGGAGGCAACCGCCGCGAGTGTGAGCAGTGTGGTCATCGCGCCTCCCGACCCTGGACCAGCACACGCGGCTCGGCCGGAACCGCAGAGAACGTGGCGACCAACGCCATCCCAACCGCGCTGATGACCGCCCCGATCACGATGACCACGGCGCCGGCAGGGGAGGTGTAGAACGATTGGAACGGCCCGCTCTTGGCAGTCAGCATCACCAACACCAGCCAGGGAAGCGCGAACACCAGCCTGGCGTTCAACTTGCCCTCCAACGCCAGCGTTTCGGTCTCCTCAGACGCCGCCACCTCCTCCGTGACTGCAGCGGTCAGATCATCGATGACGGTCAACACGATTCGCCCGCCCTCGGTGTGGGCAAGCACCAAGACCTCAATGATCCGATCGGTGACGGGCTCGGCGACAGCGTCCCTCACCGCTTGCAGGGCAGCGACCAGACCGACGGTTTGGATGCGGGCGGCCAAGCCGGTCAATGGGCCCAGCAGCGCGGGTGGACCGTTGAGTGAGAGGTCGATCAACGCGTGACTCAACGGCCGGCCGGCACGCAGATTCCCGCTGATCTGAGCCAGTGCATCGGGCCAGGCTCGGCGCAGGGCCGTGACACGAACGTGTGCCCGACGCTTCAACACCACGGTCGGCGTGGCCGCACTGATCGCGGCAGGCACAAGCGCCAATGTGGCCACCGGTGTCACGGCGACGACGACCACACCAACGATGATCCCCATCCCGATCGACGCCGCAACGATCGGTCCGGCGGCATGGCGGCAGCCTGCACGAGTCGCCAGGTCAGACAATCGGCGCAAGCGGGTCACCGCGGGATTCCTGCCACGCCGCAAGCTGGGCATCTGTCCCACCAGACCCGCGACCACGAGGGCGCTGAACAACGCTGTCGACACCACCGCGACGATGATCACCCGATGTCTCCGGCCGGGGTCAGTTCCGCCACTGACGCCTGGCCACCGAGCACATCGCGCAAGGTCGAGCCAGCGGGCAGATGCCGTTCAAACCGTTCAATCGCGGGGGGCAACACGCCGGTCCATTCCAGGGGCGACCCTGGCCCCTGCCGCCGGGTGAACAGAGGCTCCACCGCGAAGACGTCGCCGGCGTGCGGCATGACCGCCACGATCTCTCGGACCTCACGGCGGCTCACCTCTTGTCCGCGGTCGTGCAGGTCGACATGCACCACCAGATCGATTGAGTTGGCGAAAACCTTACGCACCAAGGTCTCGGGGACGTGCTCCCCGGCCATGACCGCCGCGTTGGTCAATGCTTCCAGCGCCTCTTGGGCAGAATTGGCGTGAACCGTGCAGGCAAACCCACAGCCGGCGTTGACCGCGCGCGTCAGTTCGAAGGATTCCGGCCCTCTGACCTCGCCCACCACCAGCAGTTCGGTTCGCATCCCAAGACAAAAGCGCACCAGGTCCCGTAATGTGACCGCCGACTCGCCACTGGCGGAGGGCGGCCGCGTCTCGTAGTACGACCCATGGGTCAGCGGAACCGTCAACTCACGGATCTCCTCACAGACCCGCACACAGCGGCCCGGCGGGGCGGCTGCCACCAGCCCAGACAACAACGATGTTTTGCCAGCCCCCGGTTGGCCGCTGACCAACACGCTGCTCCAGCCCTGCATCACACAATGCAGCAGCGCCGTGGCTTCAAAGCTGAGCGCTCCCGCGGTGGCCAGGCTGTCCAGTGTGTGGCGGCGCCGACTGTGTCGGCGGATGGTGGCGGACAGGCATTCCGCGACCGGCGGTATGGCCGCTGACAGCCTGGCCTGCCCATCCAACACCCTGGCCTGCACAATCGGGTTCTGGGTGTCCAGGCTGCGCGTCGTCGGGGCCAACAGCCGTTGAACCACCGCCCGGTTTTCCTGCTCGCTGGTTGGCGCATCCAACCCGTGGAGGCGGCCATGGCGGTCCAGATAGGTGACACGAGGGCCTTCAATGAAGACTTCTTCCACGTCTGGAAGCAGCAAGATCTCAGTCAACGGCCCGTAGGCGGTCACCGCGTCCACCAGTCGTTCGGCCATCTGTCCCACGTCACGCAGGCGGGCCACTCCACCGGTCTCGGCCATGCGTTGGTAGTCACCGACCGTTTGTGTCACCAGACGACGAACACGCTCGGGGTCATGGCGCGGATCGATGCGATCTTGATCCAATCGGTGCAGCACCGACTGGCGCAGACGCTCATAGGCGGTCGTGGTCATCCGGTCAGCCAACCCAGCTCGCCGACGAATGATGACACTTGACGCCGAAAGCGACCGTTTCCGACGCGGCTGCCCTGCCAACCAGCACGGGCAACCCGCTGATCTTCACTGATCATATGGACCCGGGGGGCGCCGGTCGCACGACGCAGTTCTGCCACTGCCTCATCCCGGACGTAGCGGTCGACGCCGATGCGGTTCAACACCAGGTGGAGGGGGCAATCCAGCGGAAGCAATTGCGACACCAAATTGATGCACCGGCTGATCGCAGTCGGTGTCGCAGCGGTCGCAACGACCACGTCGTCACATTGTTCGGCAAGGCCCCGGGCATTACCCAGCCGGCGTCCGGTCGGTCCGTCAGCCGGTGGCAGGCAGCGACCCAAATCGACCACCACGGCCCGGTGATGATGACGCAGACCATCGGCCAACCCCGCCAGCGCCCCGGCGCGCACCGTGTACCAGTCCTCACCGGCTGCCATCCCCGGCAAGACGTACAGCGGCTGTCGGGTGGCGAGTGGTTGCAGACATGCCTGCACACCGGTGTCCTGCTCCAGACCACGCAGGGCAGTGTGCAGGTTCGGATGCAGCGCAATTCCCAGACGTTGCGCCAGGCTTGGTTGCAACTCGTCACCGTCCACCAAGACCGTCGGGACGTCGGCTGACGCCAACGTTGCGGCGATCTCCAGAGCCAGTTCGGTGATGCCAACCCCACCGCCGGGGCCGGCCACCCCGATCATGCGACTGCGACCAGCCGTTGCCGAGATCGGTGTGCGCGGCGGGGGCAGGACCCGATCCTGTGGCTGTCTGCGAGCTAGGCGCTGCACATGTTGTACCAGCGCTTCCTCATCGCTGTCGGCCTCAGCCAGGGCATCGACCCCGACGTCCACCAGCTCACTTTTCCCCTGGGTGTCGTCGGCGTCGTAGATCCCCAACACCCCACGACCCAGATGCTGTAGCCGTCGGACGAACTCCACGGTCAAGAATGAGGTGACGTCGTCGACCACCACCACATCACACTGTTCGGCGATGGCATCCTCGGGGGTCAGCACCGTGGCGCGGATCACGACACCCCCATGGTCTGCGGCATGGGCGCGCAGGCGCCCGGCCCACCCTCGGGGAGTGGCCGCCACTACCACGATGGGATCCTGGATCACCGACCACCCGCCTGCGCGGTCCGGACCAGATCGATCTCCCCCGCCCGAAGTGCACGCGCCAGCGCGACTGCCTGTTCGGCGTCCACTGCCACGGTCACCGCGTATCCACCACCGGTCTGGCCCACACCGGTGCCGGGAATCACCACATCAAGGACATCGAGTCCGGTTGCCACGTAGTCCGCCGTCCCTCCAGAATCAGCGATGACATCGATCTGATCACCGCTTTGTAACCCCCCGCCGGCGGCGCGCGTCGCGTCGACGGGAATGCTCATGGCCCCTGATTCCGATCCCGCGGAAGGTCGTACGTCGCTGTGTCGAAGCATCACCCCGGCGTCAAGCCGCTGGGCTGTGACCATCTCAGCCAGAGCAGGCAATTGGGGCCCCACAGCGAGCCCGTGACGACTTGGATCGGTGATGGCCAGGCGTTGAACAGAAACC
>JBBSNE010000127.1:0-7610 GCA_038232815.1 Euzebyales bacterium
CCAACACCACCGGCCCGTCGGTGACGGCGTCGATCACCTGCAGCAACGCACTGGCGACACCGCCAAGCGTCAGCTTCGACCGGTCGGGAACCGGCGCCGCGTGGGTGCCAAGCGGCAGGTCGACCAGGACCGTCTGACCATACGGGACGACCAGGTCCGCCGCCGGTTCCCACAGGCGACTGTCGACCAGGATTCCGTGGACGAACACCACTGGGGGTCCTGTGCGCGCCCCACGGACCGGCACTGGCCCCAAGTCGGTTTCCACGATTTGCATTGATGGCTCCATCGACCTACCTCCCGGTGCGGTGCAGGCGGCGATCGATGACGGCCTCAGCCGGCTGACCTTCGGTCGACTTGCCAAACGGCTTGGCATCAGCGACCGCATCGTCGTCTACTACTTCCCGACCAAGGACGATCTGATCACCGAGGTACTGCTGTCGATGGGATCACAGCTGCAAGACGTCCTGGGTGAGGCCGTCACGACGTCGGCCGCTGATCACATCGAATTGCTACGGGCAGCATGGCCCGTGCTTCTCAACCGAAATTCGATCCCACGTTCGGCCTGTTGTTCGAGGCCAACGGATTGGCCGCGGCAGGGAGAGAGCCCTACAAGACCCTGGCCGTGCAGTTGATGGAGGGTTGGACCGAGTGGCTGGCCAACTCTTTCGACGGCACCAGCGAAAGGCGTCGCACCGAAGCGCAAGCTGCGATTGCCCTGGTTGACGGGCTGCTGCTGATGCGACAACTGTCCGGCCCCGCCGCCGCTGATCAGGCAGCGGTACGACTGGGCATCAGTCCACAATGAGCCTATCGCGACGCAACCGAGAAGGTGCGTGCGGGTCCCGACGCCGGTTTGAATCCAGGCCGATCCCCGTGTCACGCTGGTCCTGTGTTCGGCCTGCCATACCTATCGCCCCGCGATCTGATCACGGGGGCGGCTGCGCTGGTGCGCGCCGGTGTCATCAGGCCGCTCGTCCCGTCGCGGTCGCTGCTGGGACGTGCCATCGAACTGCCGCTGATGCGGCCGAACTTGGGCGTGGCCATCGCCTGGCAGGCCGCAACACAGCCCCAGGCAGCCGCGGTCATCGACGACGTGGGCACGCTGTCATGGGCGGAATTGGACCGCCGGGTCAACCGTCTTTCCCAAGTGTTGCTGGAGTACGGGGAGGAGGACGGGTGTGTCGCATTCATGCTGCGCAACGGCCGCGAGGCTGTTGAATGCTATGCCGCCGGCGGCCGTTCAGGTCTTGTCCCGGTGCCGCTCAACACCTCGGCGACCGGTAGTGAGGTGGCTCGGATCCTTCACATGCAGCGCCCGTCCGTTCTGATCGTCGACACCGAGTTCGATGAAATCGTGTCCCACGCCCTTCGTGATCTGCAAAGCCCGCCTGAAGTCATCACCGTGGGCACACACGGACAGTACGAATCATTGCTGTCAACTGCCTCGTCGGTTGCGCCGTTGCGACGTGGAACGGCCAGGATCGTGGTCCACACCTCGGGAACCAACGGGACACCCAAAGCTGCGGAACGGCAGATGGGTCCTGCACAAGTCGGGGCGCTCTTGGGGTTCTTACGGAAGGTCCCCCTCCAGCGCGGGGATCGCTTACTCCTCGGACCACCCTTGTTTCATGCGTTTGCGAGCGGTGTGGTCGGGGCGGCGTGCGTGGTCGGGGTCACCTCAATCCTGCCTCGAACGTTTGAGGCCCCCACATTTGGCAGGATCGTCCGCGAGCACGACGTGTCCGCAACGGCGCTGGTCCCCACCATGCTGCGCCGCGTTTTGGCCTGCGACGAACCGCCCGGTGCCACGCCGTTGCGCATCGTCTTGAGCAGTGGATCAACGCTGGGTGCAGTGTTACGCGACAAGGTGGAGGACAGGTGGGGAAAGGTCCTGTATGACGTCTATGGGTCCACGGAGGCCGGATGGGTGGCCATAGCCAACCCGGATGAGGCCGCCGAGCGGGCCGGAACGGTCGGGCGGCCGGGGCCGGGCATGCAGGTCAAGGTCCTCGATCCGTCCGGCGCTGCGCGGCCAACCGGGCAGATCGGAACGCTTCACGTCGCCACCGGCATTGAGTTCAACGGCTACACGGGATCCGATCCCCGCCCTCGGCCAACTCCCGGTTCCTGGGACATGGGCGACCTTGGCTACGTGGATGACGACGGCTACGTGTATGTCACGGGGCGTCGCGATGAGATGATCGTCTCAGGCGGCGAGAACGTGTACCCAGCCGAGATCGAAGGTCTGCTGGAAACGTGTCCCGACGTCATCGAGAGCGCCGTCGTCGGTATGGAGCACGACGACTACCAACAGGTGCTGTGGGCCTACGTCGTCGGTGAGGTGAACCCCGACCAGGTCATGGCGTGGTTGCGCCCTCGCCTCAGCGCCTACAAGGTCCCCAAGCGTGTGGTGGTGCTGGACGAACTCCCCCGAAATGCCATGGGGAAGGTCGCCAAGCGAAAGCTGATGCAGTCAGAGCATCCTTCGCGGCGTCCGGCCACCACCTGAATCAGGCGCGGGTGAAGTGGGAGGGGCTGCCCGACCTGGTCTGCTGGACCGGTTCTTCCTCAATGACTGGTTCTTCTGTTGCCTCTTGAGCAGCCGCGGCGTCTTCAGGCGGGACCGGTCCTTGAAGGAAGTTGACCGTCACCCACATGACGCCCTGCTCATCGACGATCACGCCCACACCAGCTTGGTTGTAGTCGCCCACGATGTTTGCCCGGTGAGAGGGGGAGTCAAGAAATGCGCGCTGAATCCGGTCGATGGCTGTCTGGACATCGCTGACCATCGTTGTGGTACCGACATTTTCCCCCATCATCGACCATTCCCCGGTGTAGGACGTCGCATAATTCGGGTTGTGAGAGATGGTGCCTGCCGCGGCCATCTGGGCGGTCCAACCGCGGGCGATGTCGGTCAACTCCGAGTTCATCGTCAGTGCCGACAAACCCTGCTCCGCTCGCGACGCGTTTGTGACGGCGAGGAAGGCTTGTTCGGCATCGACGTCCTGCCCCACAGCGGCGCTGATGGGCATTGCGACGAGTAAGAGTGTCAGGACAACAGTGGTGAGTTTGCGTAGCATCCCCCTCTGAGTCGGCGGATCCGTCCCTCACCTTTAGTGTTGATTGCGACACGCTACGTTGTTTAGTGGTAACCAGTGTCGATTCTTCCGACGAAGTATCGTTTCTTGCCAACTCGCATCACCACCGTGGAGGGGCTGGACAGATCGTCCGCAACCAGCGGTCGGGTGGCGTCAGAAACGACGACGTTATTGATCCGCACACCTCCTTGCGTCACCAAGCGTCTGGCCTCACCGCTGGATTTGGCGGCCCCGACGAGGGTCATCAGCTGGGCAACCGTCAGGTCTCCCGTGATGCTGTCAGGGGGCAGAGAAACCGACGGTGCCCCAGCAAAGGCGTCATCCAACACCGCATCAGAGAGTCCGCTGAAGGGCTGGTCACCAAACAGGACGTCGCTCGCGCGGACCGCCTCGTCCACACCCGGCTGACCGTGGACTATGAGCGTGGCTTCCTCGGCCAACCGTTTCTGCGCGCCGCGCTGCGAAGGGGCTTTCTCGTGCTCTTTCATCAGCGCGGCGATCTGATCCAGGCTCAAGAAGGTGAAGAGTTTCAAGAACCGTTCAACGTCGTCGTCGGCGGCATTGATCCAATACTGGTAATAGGCATACGGTGAGGTCAGATCGCCATCCAGCCACACGGCATTGCCGGCTGTCTTGCCGAACTTCGCGCCGTCGGCGGTCGTCAGCAACGGCCACACCAATCCGAACGCAGGTCCGTTCTCCATTCGACGGACAAGGTCGGTTCCTGCGGTGATGTTGCCCCATTGGTCCGAACCGCCTATCTGCAAGCGACAGTCGTGTGTCCGGTACAGGTGGACGAAGTCGTAGGCCTGCAGCAACGCATAGCAGAACTCGGTGAATGAGATGCCCTGGTCACGTTCCTCCAGGCGGCGTTTCACTGCCTCCCGCCCGATCATCTGATTGACCGAGACGTACTTGCCGACATCGCGGAGGAACCCCATCAGGCTGAGTTGGCCCAACCAGTCATGGTTGTCGACCAGCAATCCGGCCTCCAGGTCCACGAACTGCGAGGCTTGGCGACGAATCCCCTCCAGGTTGGCTTCCAGGGTTGCCTCATCGATGAGGGGCCGTTCGGCGTCTTTGAACGACGGATCACCGATCCGACCGGTGCCACCCCCCGCCAGCGCGATCGGGCGATGCCCCAGACGCTGCAGCCAGCCCATGGCCATCAAGCCGATCAGATTGCCTGCGTGCAGTGACGGGGCAGAGGGGTCCATGCCGTAATAGAACGTGACCGGTCCGCTGTCGAAGGCCGCCCGCAGTCCCTCCTCATCGGTCACGTCTTGGACAAAACTGCGGTCACGCAGCACGTCCATGGCGTTGGGGGTCGACATGACGCGTGACGGTACTGTTTGCCGGTGTGGGGTGCCACGACTTTGGCCGGTGCAGTGGGACTGCCCGTTTGCCCGCTCGGGGGTTAGTGTCCTCTGCGACGGTCGGGCGCCGATGGCCCAGCAAGCTGACGCGGGCCACGCCTGGCCCCGGGCACGACCAGCACCACCAGTCCGAGGAGAATCAGGGTCGCGCCGGCCAAGTCGAGCGGGGTGGGGCGCTCCCCCAGGACAGTGATTCCCAGGGCCGCGGCGGTCAGGGGCTCGGCCAGACTCAGGGTGGCCACGGTCGAGGCAGGCAGTCCCTTCAGACCCGCCGCGAACAAGAGATAGGCCAACAAGATCGTGGCGACACTCAGCCAGGCAACCATGATCAGTCCCCGCACGGAGGTGATCCAGCCAAGGTTCACACCGAGCAACACCGGAGCCAGCAGAGCCCCGCCCCCGCCGAAGACCACCGCCATGGCCACCGGCCCACGCAGCCCCCCGTCCAACAACCGCTTGGACGCAAGGGCATAGGCCGCATACGACGCTCCGGCCAACAACGCCAACACCACCCCGCGCAGCACCAGTCGCGACGGTCCCG
Source organism: Euzebyales bacterium (assembly GCA_038232815.1). GTDB lineage: Bacteria > Actinomycetota > Nitriliruptoria > Euzebyales > Euzebyaceae > Euzebya. The sequence continues at coordinate 5,016 of JBBSNE010000127.1, forward strand.
CAAGCACAACCGCACCGCCGGTGGCCACCGCCGTGGCCAGCCACCACCGGATGGCCGGCGCCTGGCGATTCAGCGCCCACTCCACCAGGCCGGTGAACACCGGCGCCGAGCCGATCGCCACGGCCGTGCCCAGCGCCACACCCGCGGTGTCCACCGCAGCGAAGAACGACAGTTGGTAGCCGGCGACCGCAACGGCGCCGATCCCGGCAGCGATCATCATCGACCGGTCACGAAGCGCGTCGGCGAGGGGCCGGTGTCGCCCGGCAACGGAGGCACGGCGTGTCACCACGATGGCCCAGATGATCAACCACAGCCCACCAGCAACCAGTCGGGTGGTGCCGACCGCCAGCGTGCTGGCCGAAGCCGGCCCCAGGGCTTGTGCCGTCCCGGTGGTGCCCCACAGCACCGCCCCCGCCAGGACCAACCAGGCCGCTTGGCGTCGTCGGCTGGGGGCGGTCATGACGCAGGAGTCAATCAGAGGCGACGGCACTCCGACGAACGCGTCCTCTAGACTTGGGGTCGATGGACGTCTCATTGGACCTACGGTCGGCCCAGCAGGCGCTTGAGGACCTTTCTACGGTCATTCCGGCTCGACGGGTCATCACCGATCCCGACATCTTGGGGTCTTACCGGTATGACCGGGCACCCGATCTGTACGCCGGCATCCCCGCAGCCGTGATCCGCGCTCACACCACTGCGGAGGTCCAGGCGGTCATGAAAGCGGCCCACAGCCGCGGAGTTCCGGTCGTCCCGCGTGGCGCCGGTGCCGGGTTGCACGGCGGCGCCAACGCCATCGACGGCTGTTTCGTGCTGGCGTTGGAACAAATGGATGCGGTGGTGGACGTGGATACCGTCGACCGTCTGTGTGTCGTCCAACCCGGCATCATGAACCTGGATCTGAAGACCCAGTTGGCGATCGACGGTTGGTGGTATCCGCCGGACCCCGCTTCGATGGCGTTCTGCTCGATCGGGGGCAACATCGCGACCAATGCCGGCGGGCTGTGTTGTGTCAAGTACGGGGTCACCCGTGACTGGGTGGCCGGCCTTGAGGTCGTGATGGCTGACGGAACGCTGGTGCAGACCGGCGCCAGACCGATCAAGTCTGTGGCCGGCTACGACCTGACGTCGCTATTCGTCGGCAGCGAGGGGACGTTGGGAGTGGTTACCGGGGCCACCTTGCGGATCTGTCCGAAACCGCCCCCCGCCTCGACCCTGGTCGCCTTCTTCGACGACGTGGCGGCTGCGGGCACCGCGGTTGCCGATATTTGTGCCGGCCAGCCCCCTGCCCTGCTTGAGATAATGGACCGTGCAACCATCGGTGCGGTCAATGACTGGCAGCGGATGGATCTGGATACTGATGCGGCGGCCCTGCTGTTGATCCAGAGCGACCTGGACACCGCCGCCCGTATCGATCACGTGTCGTTCATCGAAAAGGCCTGTGGTGCCCGGGGGGCAAGCTACGTGGCCCGCACCGACGATCCAGACGAGGGGGAGGCGCTGCTCCAGGCCCGCAGGATGGCTTTGCCCGCGGTCGAACAGCGCGGCGTGGCGCTGCTGGAGGATGTGGGGGTGACCCGGTCGAGGGTGCCCGATTTGATCCTTGCCACCGAGCGGATTGCCACGCGACGGGGCGTGGACATCTACAGCTACGGCCATGCCGGCGACGGCAACATGCATCCCACACTGTGTTGGGCAGCCGATGACCAGGATGAGCATGACCGCGCCATGTTGGCCTTTGATGACATCTTGGCCGCCGCACTTGAGATGGGCGGGACGATCACCGGTGAACACGGTATCGGTCTGATGAAAGCGGCCTGGCTGGAGCGCCAGATCGGCGCTGCGTCGATGGATCTGCAGCGCACGATCAAACAGGCACTCGATCCCTCCGACATACTGAACCCGGGCAAGATGGCCCTGGGGGCGCGTGCGCCAATTCGTAGCTGAGCATTCGGCTAGCCTGCTGGACCATGGCCTACAAGCTGCCCAACCCCGAGCGTGAACGGACCGAGCGCAACCGCGAACTGAAGCGTCTGCGGACCAAGACCGAACCCGGTCGTGAGCGCGCCGAACGGGCCGCCGAGCTGGCGGTGGACTTTCATGAGGAACGTGCCATCAACCATGTGATGGAGTTGGCGCAGTTGATCATGAGCGACGTGGAGGACGGGGTGGACGTGATGATGGCGGCCTACCTGTATGAGGTTCACGGCTTTGAGGACCGGATGGAACGACTGGCGATGCTGGCCAACGTCGGTCGGTGGACGCAGATCGAGGCGCTGGAGGCGACCGCCCGCAAGCGGGGCATCGACGCAGCAGTCAGCTGGACCGGTTCGGTGCAGGACGAGATCGAGCAGGCAGAACGGCTGTCGATAGTCGAACGGCGCTTCGACGACGACCTCCGCAAGGCCGTGCAGGCCCGGTTGTAGTCCCTTTACGTCAGCGGTGTCGGGAGGTCCCCGATGGTGCCGTACGCCCCACCCCAAAACACCAGCGGCCCTCCCTCTGGATCCCCTTCTCCCAAGGCCACCACCTCACCGACCACGATCCAGTGATCGCCGGCTTCATGGACATCGGCGATTCGACAGTCGATCCACGCCA
>JBBSNE010000128.1:0-7451 GCA_038232815.1 Euzebyales bacterium
AAGGAGGGCCGGGTGATTACCCCGCGGGCGATCAAGCGGTGACGCAGACGCAGTTGCGCATAGATGTGTTCGGACAATGCCGCGGCCTCCCGCAGCATGGGACCGACGACGGCTATCACCAGGTAGCCCGCCGCCTGCAACGCGTGCAGACGGGTCATGTCAGCCAGGAAGCGATCCCTGTGCGCTTCGTGGCCGAAGTATTCGATGATCAAGCCCGCGGACAGGAACACGAAGTCGGCCCGAAACGACCCCAAGACCACGACTTGGCAGTCAGGGCGGAGACGGTGTTTCGCGAATAATGCGTTGTAGGCAGCGCGTTCGCCCTCGCTCTCTTGTTCAAACACTCCTTCGCGTTCCATGGCCAACAGCCGCTGTGCGCCGTGGATACCGAGTTCCCGCCATCGCTGGCACAGGGATGGCACCGTCAGGGACAGGTCATACCGTGCCTGGTCAACGACGCTGCGCACAGCTGCCGGGCGGTCGCGTGTCCTGGCGCAATAGTCGGCCAGGGCATGCGCCGGGTCGACTGTTCGAAGCCGATGCGATTCACGAACTCGGGTGCGGTCCCAACACACCCGGCTGACCTGGAAGGGGGGGTCAGTCAGGCGAAGCCGGCGGTGCAACGGTACAGCGGCAAGAGGCCGTGGCTCGGTCGCCGTGATGCGCGCGCCCAGGACCTGCAGGCAGCCCATACCGCTGATCGCCGAGGGCATGGTCGGTCGTGCGTTCCAGGCCCGGAGCCCGTCCAGGTACCGCTGGGCAACAGCGAGATTCTGCCAGGGGGGCGGGGGGACGCCGGCTTCACGGTACAGCCCTGGAGCTAGGCGCTCCAGCACGCCTCGTCGGGCTGCTTCGGCCACGACAAAGCGGGAGATACCGACCCGGGCGGCGTCAGACAATGTGACCAAGCCGAACGGGCACTCGTTGGCAAGTTTCTCCAAGAGATGGTCGTGCATGTTCAAAGGGTGGGCCAAGCACGGGGGTAAGGGGGCCGTGATCTCACCGCCCCTGTGGATAACTCTCTGCCGGACGGCGGACGTAGACGAGCCACGCCGAGCCTGCCCTCGCACGGATCGACCAAGGGACTTACGGCCCGGCAGCCCGTAATCCGGCCAAAAGTCAGTCCAAACCAGGGTCCCATTCACAGATTGACCCGATTCGTACGAGCATGGAAGCCAAAGTTGGTCAATCGGTGCCCTTTGGTCAATCGGTGCCCTTTGGTCAATCGGTGCCCTTTGGTCAATCGGTGCCCTTTGGTCGATCAGTGCGCGGGCTTGGGCGAAGCCGCGCGAAGGTGGCCCCGCGAGAAATCGGGTAGACCATCGGTATGGACCATTTGGATCCCCTGGCGCCTTTCCCTCGCGCCCCCGACGGGGCTCGGTATCACGACAGGGAGCTGTCACAGTTGGCGTTCAATGCGCGGGTCCTGGCGCTTGCCCTGGACGACACCCAGCCGTTGCTTGAACGTGTGCAGTTCTGCGCCATCTACTCGGGCAACACCGATGAGTACGTGCAAAAACGGCTGGACCTGATTCGTCAGGACGTCGACACCGGCCAGGATGCGCGGGGGTGGTTGAACGCCAGCGAACAATTGAAGGCGGTTCGTGCCGTGCTTGCCGAACTGGCGGTGTGTCAGGGGCGGATCTTTCAAGACGTGTTGGCACCCGCGCTTGTCAAAGAGGGCATAGAGGTCGTGGACTACGACCAGTTGACCACCGCTGAACACGGGCACTGCAGGGAGGTGTTTGAGGACCGGATGTTTCCGGTGCTCACCCCGTTGGCCATCGATCCGGGCCGGCCATTTCCGCACATCTCGACGTTGTCGATGAACCTGGCCGTACGTCTGGATCGATTTGAGGACCGCCCGTCATTGGCTCGGGTCAAGATCCCCCACCAATTGCAACGGTTCGTCCAACTGCCCCCTCAAGACGGCGACCCCGAAACCGACCAACCCACACGCTTGGTCCCGACCGAGCAGGTCATCGCGGCCTTTCTTCCTCGCCTGTTTCCCTCCGTTGAGGTGTTGCAACACGGGCTGTTCCGGGTCACTCGTCACGCCCACCAGGCCTTTGATGAAGAAGACGCTGAGGACTTGCTGGAAACCATCGAGTCTGGCTTGTTGGAACGACGTTTCGGCAACGTGGTCCGGGTCGAGATGGCAGAGGATTCGCCAGAAGACCTGCTACGACCCTTCCTCGACGAATTGCAGGTCGAACCTGACGCCGTCATACGGATGCCCGGACTGCTGGACATGGACGGTCTGTGGCAGATCGCGAATCTGGACCGCCCTGACCTGCACCATCCCCGGTGGACGCCCCGGGTCCCCGCGACCTTTGCCGACGGCGATGAGATGTGGTCCCGCATCCGTGCGGGCGACGTGCTGGTCCACCATCCGTACGAATCGTTTGAGCACACCACCCAGGCATTCATCGAACGTGCCGCAGACGACCCCAAGGTTGTTGGGATCAAACTGACGATCTACCGCACCACGGGCCAGCGCTCACCGATCGGGGAGGCGTTGATCCGGGCCGCCGAGGCCGGCAAGCAGACAGTGGCGCTGGTCGAACTGAAAGCTCGCTTTGACGAAGAGGCGAACATCCGCCGAGCCCGGAACCTGGAATCTGCCGGAGTCCATGTGGTCTACGGCCTGATCGGCTTGAAGACGCACACCAAGACCTGCCTGGTCATCAGGGAGGAAGAGGGACGACTGCGCCGGTACGCCCACGTCGGGACCGGAAACTACAACCCCGACACCGCGGATTTGTACGAAGACCTTGGGGTCTTCACGGCACGACCAGAGATCGGGCAGGACCTGTCCCAACTGTTCAACCGGTTGACCGGGTACTCCGCAGAGGAGGACTACAACCAGCTGTTGGTGGCCCCCGTGACGATGCGCCAGGAACTGATTCGCCTGATCAACCGTGAGGCTGAGGCCTGTTCGGATGGCCACATCGTCATCAAGTGCAACAACCTGGTGGATCAAGAGGTCGTGGATGCGTTGTACCAGGCGTCCCAGGCCGACGCGAAAGTCGAATTGATCGTCAGGTCGATGTGCGTCTTGTTGCCCGGCGTGGAGGGGATGAGTGAGAACATCACCGTCCGTTCAATCGTCGGACGCTTCTTGGAGCACTCGCGGATCTTCCGGTTTGGTTCGGCCGAGCGGGGGCCGAATTATCTGATCGGATCCGCCGACCTGATGGCACGCAACCTTGACCGCAGGGTGGAGGCGATCATTCCCATCTGTGACCCGGACAATCAACAACGCCTGCAAGGCATTTTGGATGTCCTGTTGGCGGATCACGACCTGGCGTGGACCCTGGACGAACACGGGCAGTGGCAACGACACGACGGCCAGCCCGACAGCGGTACCCATGAGGTTCTGCAAGCAAGGGCTGCCGCGCGGGCCAAGGCTTGATCCTTGGGTCTCACAACCGACTGTTGGGCGGGGGTCGTTGGCCGGTGGCGACGAACGCACCCTCGCCCGCAATCGTGACGGCGTGGTCGCCGATGCGCTCCAATTGGTGACTGGCCAACAGCATGCGCATCGCCCATCGCGTCTGGGAGGGGCCGGTGCTGGCGTAGTCGATCAACCTGCCCGTCAACCCGCCGTGCAACAAGTCGATTTGGTCTTCGACGGTGGACACGAACGCCATGTCCGACCGTCGGTGGCTGAATGAGTCCAAGCCCATCCTGACGGCACGTTCGGCCCGCCTGCCAAGCTCGTGCATCTGGGCCCGAAGGTCTGTCGACCCGTCGTCGATGCCGGCCAGATCCGCGCCCAGACGAGCGATGTTCAACGACCTGTCACCGATGCGCTCGATGCTGCCCAACACCTTCTGCAGGCTCAACAACAACCGTAGGTCGGTGGCGACCGGACCCTGCAACGTCAGCAGGGCGTACAGGTCTTCGTTCAATGCGTAGGCGTCTTGGTCCAAGGCGTCGTCAGATGCGACAACCCCAGCGCACAGCTCGGGCGAGGTTGCCTCCAAGGCGGTCATGGCGGTACCGACCATCTGCTGCGCTGTGCGTCCCAGTAGCAGAATCCGGTCCTCCAGATCTGCCATGGCAGAACGGAAGTCTGTTCTCAGCATCCCGGTGGATTCCACCTGTTTGGCACTCCTGTCTGACTGGACGTGGTTCCATGTTGCCTCAACGCCACTAAGAAGGGCAGCATCCAACGAACCCTGAACGTCGCTCTACGGGATGATGAACCAACCGTGAAATCGTCACACTCCACCGCTGCCAACCGTTTGCAGCGGCGACGCCGCCCCTACGCTGACGTCCCCATGCCCAAGATATTGGTGGTCGAAGACGAACCCGCGATCGTCGACGCGTTGGAATACGGCCTGAGTGCCGAGGGCTTTGACGTCATCGCAGCATCCGATGGCAAGAAAAGCCTTGAACTGTTCGATCGGGAGCGGCCAGACCTTGTCCTTTTGGATCTGATGCTGCCGGGGATGACCGGCACGGAGGTGTGCAAACAGCTACGCAACACCTCAGCGGTCCCCATCATCATGTTGACCGCGAAGGATTCGGAGATCGACAAGGTCGTTGGTCTTGAACTTGGCGCCGACGACTACATGACGAAACCGTTCTCGATGCGGGAGTTGGCTGCCAGGGTGCGTGCCGTTCTTCGTCGTGGCGCCGATTGGGATCTGCCAGACATGGCCTCTCCGTTGGAGGTCCGGGATGTGCGCATCGATCCGGAACGACACGAGGTCAGCGTCCGGGGAGAGATCGTGGATCTGCCCCCCAAAGAATTTGCGCTGCTGGAACTGCTGGTCCGTAACGCGGGGCGGGTCATGACCCGGGATCTGATCATCGACCGTATCTGGGGGGCGGACTACGTCGGTGACACCAAGACCCTTGATGTGCACATCAAACGGATCCGCGGGCGGATCGAGGCAGACCCCCGCAGTCCCGAACTGATCGTGACTGTTCGCGGCGTCGGCTACAAGTTCACCGACTGATCGGTCCCACGCCGAAACCGGGACCCTTGCATGTTCAGCGCGCCAAGTTCACAGCAAGCATGCTGTAGGACATGTTACGGCGTGCGCGGTTCACCCTTCCGCTGTTGGCCGCCGCGTCGTTCCTGCTGGGCGGTTTGCTGCCGGGGCGGCTTGTCATACCCGGTGTGGTGGTGATGCTGCTGCTCGGCCTGGTGATCGACAGTCGAATCGCCAAGGTCGAGGAACAGCGGATGCGCACGATTGCCGATCAGGTGGTGGCGTTTGCCTCTGAGGAGGATCGTCCACCGGGTCTGGAGGTGGAGGGCGGCCGCGAATGGAACCGACTGGTTTCCGCCTTGAATGAGGTTGCCCGCGTCCTGCGAGACCGTTTCGAACAACTGCGAGCCGAACGTCAACGCATCGAACAATTGCTTGACGCGATGCCGGCCGCGGTGTTGCTGTTCGACCGGGCCGGGCTGGCCTACGCCAACCCGGCTGCCGTCGACCTGTTCGAAATGGTTGACCCGCAGGGGCTGAGCCCCTTGCGTGCGATGGGGGTCACCGTCCTCCAACAAGCGTTGGACGAGGCGGCGGAGACGGGACAGGACGTGGACGTGACGGCCCGGCGAGACGATCGCGAACTGATGGGCAAAGCCGCCCGGATCAACGCCGAAGAGACAGCTTTGATCGTCACCGACGTCACCAGCCTTCGACGCGTCGAGGTCATGCGGCGAGATTTTGTCGCCAATGCGTCCCATGAGCTGAAAACGCCAGTGACCGGCATGCGTGCCCTGGCTGATTCGCTGCATATGGCCATGCAACGGGACCCCGAACGGGCCGCTTCGATGGCCGTGCGGATCCAGCATGAGGCGACCCGGTTGGCACAATTGGTCCGAGACCTACTGGACCTGACCCGTCTGGAGGAGGGATCCGACGAGCAGGTCAGACAACCCGTGGACCTGCGCCGGCTGTGCATGGATCAAATCGAGCGTCTGCAGATGCTGGCCGACCAGCAAGACGTCGAGGTTCATCTGGTCGACGACGGACAGGCCAGTGTGATCGGCATCGCTGCGGATCTGAAGGTGATCGTCGGAAATCTGATCCAAAACGCGATCCAGTACAACCAGGCCGGCGGCACCGTTTCCGTCTCAGTTGGTCGGCGGGGGGCCATGGCCGTCGTGACCGTCACCGACAGTGGCATCGGTATCCCCGAGGCTGATCAAGACCGGATTTTCGAACGGTTCTACCGCGTGGACAAAGCGCGCAGTCGCGCAGCCGGTGGCACCGGGTTGGGCTTGTCGCTGGTGCGGCACGCGGTGGAACGGCAGGGCGGCACCGTCACGGTGTCCAGCGTGTTGGGCGAAGGCTCCCGGTTCACACTGGTGCTTCCCGTCGAGGGGCGAGTTGAATGACCGCCAGTACGATTGCCCGTCATGTCCCCGTCCGGCGAACCGCGTCCCCTTGATCGCGACAGCGGCAAGACCTTGCGCGCCCCCCACATCCTTTCCGCCCTGCTCGACGAGTACGACCGCGGTGTGATCGAACTGGATCACTCCTCGCCATTCGAACTGTTGATCGCCACCGTGTTGAGTGCCCAGTCCACAGACAAAATGATCAACCAGATCACGAAGTCGCTGTTCGTCAAATATCAGCGGCCAGAGGACTACCTGGCGGTACCGGAGGAGGAACTGCAGACCGACATCAAGTCCAGCGGGTTCTTTCGTCAAAAGACCAAGTCGATTCGAGGAATCTGTCAGGCGCTGCTCGCCGACTACGACGGGCAGGTTCCGCTGCGGATGGCCGATCTGCTCCGACTGCCCGGGGTGGCACGCAAAACCGCCAACGTCGTGCTGGCAGGATCGGCCCCGCAGGCACTGATCGATGACCCCGATGCCGGTATCGCAGTCGACACCCATGTGACCCGGCTGTCCAAACGATTCGGTTTCACGCGCCACGACGATCCTGTCAAGATCGAGCGCGACCTGATGCGCCTGTTTGACAAGGCCGACTACGGCCCTGCCAGTCTGGTGATCATTCTGCACGGTCGTCGGGTTTGCGATGCCCTACGTCCCAGGTGTGGCGGCTGTGTGGTCGAACCACTGTGTCCCTCGTCATTGCTGGCTGGCCGTCGCGACAAAGCCCGGCAGGCCAAGGCCCTGGGCCTGCTGGACTGACCTGCCCTCAACGGTTGCGCCGCCGCCACCAGACCGCCAAGCCCAAAACGGCGGTGATCACAACCATCACGGGGGTCACCAACTGCAACCGGCGGGCGGGGGGATTGGCGACCGGTTTGCCCTGCCCGGTGGTGGTCACCCGATCGGCGATGATGGCGGGTCCGCCCTGGTCGGCTGGCGAGGCCAACTGGAACTCCCCGGTCACTTCAAGCAGATCGCCCTGTGCGCCGGGGCCGCCCAGCATCTGCGGTGTGCGTCCCTGCGGCAACAACACTGCGACGCCACTGTTGGTCCCAAGCGTCTGGTGATGGCTGTCGAGGGAACCAAC
>JBBSNE010000129.1:0-7363 GCA_038232815.1 Euzebyales bacterium
ATCTCATCGATGAACAGGATGGTGACCCGCCCGGTGCGTCGTCGTCGTTCGATCGCCTCGGTCACCGCCGTGCGGACGTCCTTGACTCCGGCCGTGACCGCCGACAACACCGTGAGCGCTGCCCCCGCCTCGTCGGCGACAACCCCCGCCAGCGTCGTCTTGCCCGTTCCTGGGGGACCCCACAGCACCATAGAGGCAAGCCGGTTGCCCTCAACGGCACGCCGAACCGGTCCGTCTGGACCGATCAGATGCTGTTGACCAACCACCTGGTCCATCGAGGTCGGTCGCAGACGCGCAGCCAACGGGGCGTCTGGCTGCGACGCTGTCCGCGCATCCGCAGAACCGGTGTCGTCGGCGGGGGTGTCAAACAGTCGGTCGGTCGTCACTGCTGGGATCCACGGACCGATCCGACCAATGGCGCCGTGTCATACAACAGGCAGACGATCTCGCGATCACCCGCCGCCCACGACTTTTCTGTGGGGGTCAGTTGGCTGGTCATGAACTGCGATTGTCGCCACTGCAGCCCGACATAGTCGGCGAAAACCTGCCCGTTGCATTCCTCTTGGGCCAGTTCTACCAGCGGCTTCCTGCCGGGATAGGACTCATCCAGCCCAGCCGGATACTCAACCACTGCGAACACCTCGTCGTCGTGTGGGCCATCACACGACATGGCTGGCACCGACTCGATCTGATCGGTCGTGGAGGGATCGTCAAAACATGTCCCGACAACCAACTCCACGACCGAGGTGTCGGTGGGGTCGGCCTTGGCTGCGACAGTTTCAGTCGGGTCGATGGTGGCGGTCAGTTCCGCGATGGTTGAGGAAATTTCCGAGGCGACGACCACGGGATCGTCTTGCTGGTCGTTGCCCAACAGTGAAGTCCCGACTGCGATCGCCCCCACCACGGCCATAAGGCCCACGACGGCGGCCAGGGCGATGATGGCGATCCACAGGCCGCGACGCCGGGGGGCTTGGTCTGGCGACACACCTGACGCGGGAGCAAACGCAAAGGGCGCCTCCTGGGGTCCGGGTACCGGAGGGACCGGCGCCGACTGGGGGTGGCCATGGCCGGTCGGTGGGCCGGATGGTTCGCTCATCACGCGGCAGCCTAGGGCAACCGGGTCGCGGTCATGGGTCGGTTGCGCGGTCCAGAGTCTTTAGTCAACTCCATTGGCTAGTCTTGCGAGCCTCATGACATTTGACTTCAGCATCCTCAACGGTTTGACCACGGTCATCACTGGGGGCGCGGGCTTCTTGGGGTCCCACCTGTCCCGCAGATTGTTGCAGGAAGGGGCCAAGGTCGTTGTCTTGGACAATCTGTCGACCGGCCGCGCCTACAACATCGACGACCTGTTCGGCCGAAATGACTTCACCTTCCTGCATTACGACGTCACCGAGTACCTGCACGTCACCGGAACGGTGGACTTCGTCCTTCACTGGGCGTCCCCTGCGTCGCCGATCGACTACCTCAAATTGCCGATTCAAACCCTGAAGGTCGGTGGATTGGGCACGCACAAAGCCCTTGGTCTGGCCCGGAACAAACAGGCCCGGTTCATGCTGGCTTCCACCAGCGAGGTCTACGGGGATCCAGAGATCCACCCACAACCCGAAACCTATTGGGGCAACGTCAACCCCATCGGACCCCGTGGGGTCTATGACGAGGCCAAGCGCTACGCCGAGGCACTGACCTTTGCCTACCACCGCAGCCACGGCCTGGACGTGCGGGTACCCCGCATCTTCAACACGTTCGGACCGTCGATGCGCATGGACGACGGTCGGGCCGTGCCGACATTCATCGCCCAGGCCCTGAAGGGCCAACCATTGACGGTGTTCGGTGACGGTCAGCAGACCCGGTCCCTGTGTTACGTCGACGATCTGATCGAGGGCTTGATGCGGCTGCTGACGAGTGACTACGACGAGGGGCCGGTCAACCTGGGAAATCCCTTCGAGATGACGGTGCTCGATCTGGCCGAAAGGATCATCAGGCTGACCGACTCCGCCTCCACCATCCAACACGTGCCCGCACCCGTCGATGATCCCAAGGTGCGGCAACCCGACACGACCATTGCCCGCCGCGAGTTGGACTGGGATGCCAAGGTCGATGTCGAGGACGGTCTTCGACGCACCATCGAATGGGTGCGGAAGTACAAGCCCTGACGCTGCGCTCGCCGTCAGTCGGCCAGTACCACCCGTAGTTGTTCTTCCACCGTTGCGGAGATCACCTTTGTCCCGCCGACCACCACCCCGTCGCCCAGTCGATCATTGCGCTGTTCGATGAAGTCTCGTGAGGGATGTCCTTCTGGCAGCGATTGCGATGGAACCAATATCAGTACCCCTGCCTGTCGGGCTGCCAGCGCCCCGGCTGACAACGCGTCGGGGAAGGTCTCACCTGATGCCACGATCAACGGAACAGTCCCGGTCCGACGCTGCAGTGCCGCCTCTGCCACCGCGACGGAACTTGAGTACCGGTCGGGACCCGACAGGCGCGTGACGTCAAGATCCAGGTCTGTCAGTTGTGTGACGACGGCCTGGCTGACGACTGCGGTGCCCCCGACGATGGTGACGCGGCCAGCATCCAGATCGCGTAGTGCTCCGACGGTTGCGGCAGGTACCTGGTCTGACTCCACCAACAAGATCGGCGGGCCGTCCAACAGGGCGGCCAACGAGGACGCCGACACCGCATCGGGCCAGTCCGTGCCCAGGGCAAGCGTCACCTCGTCGGTCTGAATGGCTGACGCCACCGCGATCGACGCCGCCGTCTCATACCGACTGGCCCCTGACAGACGTCTGGTGGAAAGCCCCAACCCGCGCAGATCGTCCGCCACACGTCCAGACACCGCACTGGTGCCACCCAGTATCCACACGGTCGCGGCATCCAGACGTTGCAACTCCTCGGCCACCGCATCCGGCAGACCCGTCGCACCGGTCAGCAACAGTGGCGCCTCCAACGAGGCAGCCAGACGGACGCCGGCCAACGCGTCGGGAAAGGTCTCAGCTGCCGCCAGCACCACACTGGGGGCGCTGTCCCAGCCGTGGCGGGACACTTCGATGGCCGTGGCCACACGGTCTGCTGCGGCGGTTCGCACCACCTGGGTCGCGGGCGGCGCAGGTTCGGTAGGCTCGGTGGGGCTTTCTGTCGGGCCGGTCGGGCCGTCGCCACGAACCTCAAAGAGCGTGGAGAACAACCCCAGTTGCTGGCGAACCTGGTCGCCTGCGACCGTGATCGACCCGGTGGTGCCGGTCACCTTCATGCCCCCATACCCCCGACTGGGGCTGCCGACGCGCCCGCCGGCCCCACGAGGTTCGGCCAACTCGACCGTTGTGGCCTGGCCGACACCGAAGGCGCCCCCCAACTCTGCCGCAGTCACTGCCTGGGCCCAACGCCGCCGGGGGTTGGTGCTCGCCAGATCCCAACGTGAGTCATCGACGGGCCGGGAGTATGGCAACGCCGTGCCGAACACGAACTCGGTGGATTCACTGATGCCGCCGTGGCTTGAGGAGTAGAAGGTCTCCACGACGGCGCCGTCATACAGCAGGCCGACACCAGACGTTGCCTCCACAGCGCCCCGCCAATTGGCGCCCGCGCGGGCATCAGCCGACTCGTAGTCATAGCCCTCATAGTTCTGATCAGCCGTCGTCGACAACAGATGACAGCGGCACTCCTCGCGGATGCCGAGGTTCTGGATGCGGTGCAGCGCATAGGAACGCCCGGCGATGGCTTGGGCCTGCAAAGAGGCAGCAGGCCAATTCGCCGGCACTTCCGCCAAACCCCGCAGGTACAGATCCATGGTGGGGATCTCCAGGGTCATGAACGCCACCGCAGGATCGGCCAGGACCGAGTCGATCTGCAACACACCCCAGCGGTAGACATGGCCGGTGGTGCTGACACCGGCGCGGCGATTTTCCTCGCCGGTGGTGCTCAACAGCGCCCTCAAGTTCTGTTCGTGGTCGCCACCCTCGAACACCACCCGCCCGCCGGCATCGGTGATCCGGTAGGTGGCGTTGCCCAAGACCTGGACGGTCCAGACCGCCCCCGTGGGCTGGGTTTCCGGAAGGTCCTGGCAGTCCCCGGTCTGATAATGACACAGTTGCCACGGGATCGGATCCGCCTCGGCGGCGATGTCGGCCGTCGTCAGGTCGGCCCCAAGACCGATGACGATCGGTTCAGGCTGGGCCACTGGGCCGACAGAGGTCCCTGGAAAGTAGGTCGTGAGGATCTGCTCAGCGCTGCACCCCAGCCGCCCAGCCCCCTGAGCCCCGTACTGGCTCATCCCGGCACCATGACCCCACCCACCGCCGACGAAAACGAACTCGCCATCGGGGACCTCGGGGTCGTCGATGACCTGGCCCCCCGCCGGCGTACAGCTTTGCGAAAAGCCAGCCGGGGGCCCCTGATCAGCCCCGTCGATGGGGCCGGTCAAGGCAGTGGTCGGCAGCGATCCCTGGCCGGCAGCCACCGGAATTGCCATGCCGAGGACCAGCAGGGCGACCACCGCAGTCACTGTGCGTAGCCCCCTGTCAACAAACGAACCGACCGATGACATCAACAGCCAGCCTAAAGAGGTTTGCGGGTCCTCTGGACTTATGCGGCTTGTCCATGCGTCCGACCCTGCACCTCTGACCACGCGATCACCGACAGGGCCCAGCCCAACAATCCCAGCCGGATCAGCCCCCGGGTGACAACCCCGGTGTGGTACCGCTTGGCGAAGAACCGGTCCAGACTACGGGCATGCTCCCACACCATCCGGGTGCGACGGGCACCGACCGATGCGCCAATCGCATGGGTGACCTGCGCCACCGGCGCGAACACAACCCGCCAGCCCTGCTCATTCAGGCGCCAACACAGATCGACGTCCTCCACGAACATGAAGTAGGCGGGGTCGAACCCCCCCGCTTGTTCGAATGCCCGGCCGTTGAAGGCCACGCAACACCCCGACAGCCAGTCCACATCCCGCGTGCTCAGGTGATCCCAATCGGTCAACCGGTAGCGTCGGGTCCACCGGTTCTGGGGCTTGACAAGTCCGAACAGGGCATGGCCGATCGCCGTTGGAATGTCGGGAAAGGATCGGGCCGACAGTTGCAACCGACCGTCTGGGAACACCACCCGCGGCCCGACCGCGCCGACGTCGGGATGGTCAGCCAGATACGACCCCAGGGCTGCAACCGCCCCGGGGGTGAAGCGCGTGTCAGCATTGGCCACGACAACGGCGGCGGCGGGGCCCGACGCACACTGGTTCAAACGGCGGACGCCGGCATTGACGCCACGACCAAATCCCAGGTTTTCAAGCGCCACCCGTTCCACGGTGGGGAAGGCTTGTGTCACGGCGTGCAATGACCCGTCGGTCGACCCACAGTCCACCACCACGATGTGATCAGCACCTGCGTCGGCGGCACTGCTGAGACAGGTCAGCAGATCCTGGCGGGTGTTGTGGTTGACCACCACCAGCCCGACAGGGCCCCTGGATTGTCCGGTCATGTGGGGAATCTAGGTGATGTCGGCCAGCAGTTTGTCCAGCGATTCCCGCCATGGAGGCAGTGGCGGCAGGCCGATGTGACGGGCCAGGAGATTGTCCAGCACAGAAAAAGCTGGGCGGTGGGCGGGTGCCCCGAAGCTGGCGGTGTCCGTGGGGGTCAGGTCCACCTTCACCCCGGCATGATCAAATATTGCCCGGGCGAACTCAAACCAGGTGCAATGTCCACTGTTGGTCACGTGGTAGGTGCCATACCTCTGTGTCTGCAGCAGACGACGGATCTGAGGGGCCAGGTCGAAGGTGAATGTGGGAGTGCCGGTCTGGTCGTCCACCACGCTGACCGCGCCCCGCTCACGACCCAACCGCAACATGGTCTTCGCAAAGTTGCCCCCCTGGCTGCCATGAACCCATGACGTGCGAACGACGTAGTGCTCCTTCAGTGTGGCACGAACCTTTTGCTCACCAGCCTCTTTGGTGCGTCCGTACATGGAGATGGGATGCACCTGGTCAAACTCGGTATAGGGACGGCCCAACGCTCCGTCGAAGACGTAATCAGACGACAGGTACACCATCGCTGCGCTGACGTCGGCACAGGCGCGTGCCACGTTCCAACTCCCCACGGCATTGGTTGCCCACGCGGCCTCGGTCTCGGTCTCACAGGCATCAACCTTGGTGAAGGCGGCACAGTGCAACACGGCATCGGGCTGGGCCGCTGCCACGGCCTTGGTCACCGCCTGCAGATCGATGACGTCCAAGCCGTCACGCTCGACTGCGACGACCGTGTCACCTGAATCGGCGAAGCAGTGCTGCAACTCAGTACCCAACTGCCCGGCGGCACCGGTGATCAATACCTTCATTCGGCGACGGGCCCACCGGCGGCAGCACTGACCAGACCGCGTCGCGAACTTGCGCCCGATTGCTTCAACGGGCGCCACCAGTCCTGGTGGGTGCGGTACCACTCGACGGTGGCGTCCAGTGCCTGCTCAAAAGTGTGTGCTGGTTGCCACCCCAGGGCGCGGATCTTCGACGTGTCCACGCTGTACCGCAGATCATGGCCCGGCCGATCGGCGACGAATTCGATCCTGTCGTCGGCTTTCTCGTCTGTCAGGCCGAAACGCTCCAAGATCGCATAGGTCAGTTGCTTGTTCGTGATCTCGTTACCTGCCCCGACGTTGTAGACCTCTCCGGCCGCACCGTGGACCAGGGCCAGCCACTGGGCGGCGGCGTTGTCAATGACATAGGTCCAGTCACGGATGTTGGCGCCCTGGCCGTACAGCGGCACCTTCAGCCCGTCGATCAGGTTGGTGATGAACAACGGGATGACTTTTTCCGGATAGTGGTAGGGGCCGAAATTGTTCGCGGTGCGGGTCACGGTGATCGGATAGTCATAGGTGACGCCGTAGGCCCGGGCCAGCAGGTCGGCGGATGCCTTGGACACCGAATAGGGGGAGTTGGGTTCCAGCGCATCACCTTCGACGAACGAGCCCGGCTCGTCGATCGACCCGTACACCTCGTCGGTGGAGATGTGCAGGAAACGCTTCACATCGGCCTTGCGGGCCACGTCGAAGATCGTCTGGGCCCCGACGACGTTGGCGACCATGAACTCTGCGCCCCCGGTGATTGACCGGTCGACATGGGACTCTGCGGCGAAGTTGACCACGGCGTCGTGGCCCGCCATCGCCGTGGTCAGATGAGCGCCGTCACAGATGTCGCCTTTGACAAAGGCATAGCGATCCTTGGTCCCGTCGGCCGGGGCCAGGTCGGCCAGGTTGGCCGGGTTCCCCGCGTAGGTCAGTTTGTCGAAGTTGGTGATCTGCACGTCGTCAGTCTGGGACAACACGTAGCGGATGAAGTTTGAGCCGATGAAGCCGGCCCCGCCGGTCACGAAAATGC
>JBBSNE010000130.1:0-7315 GCA_038232815.1 Euzebyales bacterium
CTCGGCAACCGCCCGCAGAATGGATGCCATCGCCCGATCCACTGCAGCCAACCCCGCGACTGCCCGGCCCACCGGACCCTCATGCGCTCCCGCCGGACCGCCCGCCAGGGACCCGTGGTGTGTGGATGGAGCCTGCACCTTTATACGAACAAGTGTACTGCCCCCCTGTGACATCCATGAGCCAGAATCCGTCACCTGTGCATAACGTTTTGAACGGCGGTTTCAAGTGGTCGACGCAACACCACCCGATGTTCGATGACAGCGAGGTGTTGCAATGGGCGTCCACATGACATCCGAAGACCACGAACAGATCTGGGTTCTCGTCGAGGCCGGCGAGTCCTACACCGACATCCGAAAGGCGATCGGCCGTCACCTCACGACGGTCCGCGACTTCGTCACCAAGCACGGCCGCGTCCGACCTGCGCCCCGACGAGGCAGAACTTATTCCCGTCGACATCGGCGAGCGCGATCGCAGTTGGGCACGCGTGGCCGATGTCGACGCGGGCGGCGCCGAGCGAGAGGAGATGATCGAGCACGAACTGCACGCTGCTCCCTGGTTCGGGAGCGACGTGGAAGTGCAACCGCTCCTCGCCCAATTTCGGCATCAGCGGAGGCCCGCTCCAGGTGATCTTCGGACCGGCGCCATCGGGCGCCTGGATGGCCGTTTCCTCACCCTGATCCCATACCAGTGGCCATCCGAGCGCTTCACTCCAGAAGCATCCAAGGGCATACGTGCCGTCGCAGTTGACCGCCCCGAGACGGGGACAGCTGGCGAGGAAGCGATTGTCTGGCGGGATGAGGCAGAACTCGTTGCCCTCGGGATCGACGAGCACGACATGGGTGTCGCTGGGCTCTTGACCGATGTCGATGTGCCTTGAACCGATCGCCAAGAGCTCGGCCACCGTGTCGTTCTGGTCGTCGATCGACGTCGTCGTGAGATCGAAGTGGATTCGGTTCTGGCCGACCTTCTCGTCTGCGACCGGACGGAAAAGCACGTAGAAGCTGGTAGCGTCCGCAGGCACGAGTTCCACGCCGACTCCATCGGCCTCCCGGACACTCCAGCGCAATGCGTGTGCCCAGAACCGCGCGAGTCGGTTCGGAGCCATCGCATTGAAGGCGAGCGCTACGAGCTGTGCCGTCATCGCCGACTCCGCCAGGTCATCACCGTCATCATTGTCACCACCGTCTCCCAGGCAGCAACGAGATTAGAGAAGGGGATCCTCGGGGCGCAGATCGCGTCGCCCGGGCTGTTTCAGTCAGCCTAATCCGGTGGTCCCCACGCTGCCCATAGGCGGCTGCGCGGCGCGCGACAAACCAGCGCTCGAGAGCCTCAGTGAGACCCCTCGGCCGACCGCTCACTTGAGCCCGGGCCGGCCACGGTCACGGCATAACACCCGGAACCGGGCGGTGGCAGAGCAGGGCGACCGGCACCGCCGGAACTACGGTGCGGTCAGGCGTTGCGTTGATCCCTTGAGACCACCGACCAATTTTAGGAAGTAGAACCCTCAGCGGCGGGCGGGTGCTTTGTCGTAACCCTCCTGGATGCCGCCCGAGCAGCCCTGGCTAGGGTGACAGCGTGGCAGATCAGCGGTGCCAGAGGTTGCGGCGCAAATATCTGACCCTCGGCGCGACGAGCTGGCCGCCGCGACGGCGTTCACCTGCAATCGCCGTCACTGTCGTGATGCCCCGGCTGCGGTCCCCACAGGACTCCACAGCCCTTTGGTCCGCGCTGATTCCACTGCTGGTGGTCCTCGTGCAGGCGGGCGTGTACTGGTTGTTGGCGCGCCGCTGGGTCACGCAGGCCCCGATGCCCGCCGCCCTTGCCGCGGCCTACCGTCTGTTCAGGGTCGTTGATCCCGTTGTTCTTGCAGTTGGACTGGTCGGTGTCATGGCCTGGTGGCCCGACCGGCTCGCCCCGGCACTCGCCATCGGAGGGGTCTGGATCTTCGGCGTCTTGGAGTACCTCAACTACTTCGTCGTGCGCCTGTCCTATCCCCTACATCGATGACCACGGTGGGCCAGTGGCGCACGCCACGGCTGGTGCAGGACCTGAACGAGACGACGCCCCTTCAACAGGGCTAACCGCTCAGCAGCGGGGGCGCCTCGACGTCGCGCAACAGGCGCCACCCGGGCCACTCTGCCTCGATCACAAAACCGGTCGGGACCGTCCGGGCAATGGCCGACAGGGGCCCGACTCCCGGTTGGGTGGAGACCAAGATGTAGTCGATGACGGGCCGTGGGTTGCTCAGGGCCACGTCGAACAACGGTGACGTGGGCAACACGAACGGCCGGACGGTACCGCCTCTGGCGATCAGCCGATATGCGGTGGTGTCATCAGCAAGCACCGAGTCCGGCGCAGCCGTCGCCAGGCGCTCACCGATCGTCCGTTCAAGGTCCCCGGAGGGATCCTCCACTCCCCTGATGACGGCGTCGCGCCACCCAGCGACCTGGGTGGTGCCGGGCGGCACCGCAAGCAGGGCCAGGGTCGTCTGGACCACCACGACAACCGTCAACAACACCCGTCCGACACCCCCGGTCACCGTCGTTCGCTCAACGACACCACCGCAAAGCCGACCAGGGTCGCCACCGCGAAGTGCTCGGAGTAGGCAAACCCAAGGTTGCGCATGACCGCGATCAACACCACGGGCGACAGGTAGGTCAACGTGCGTCCTATCCCCCACCGCCGCATGGACAAGACGGCGACGGCCAGATACATCGGCACGCGCAGGACGTCAGAGACGGTGGCCGGCAAAGCCTGATCCCCGACGATGCTGCTCAACCCCGGATCACCGAAGGCGTACAAGGGCGACGCCGGGTCGTTGACGAACCGCAACGGGTCGCCGGTGAACAACCAGTTCAGATAGATCCACGACACCACAGCCAGGACCGTGGGCAACAGGATGACCGTGACCCCGGTCAGTGCCTGGGGCAACGTCGGTCGCCCACTGACGGACCCCCACCGAAAGAACAGGGGCGCGGCCATCGCCAGCGGGAACACGATGAAGGGGGCGGGACCGACAGGAAGGTGAACGGCGTCCCGGCAATCAGCATGAGAAATCCCAGGACCTGCTTGAGACCCAACGTCCGCCCCAATTGCACTGGGCTTCGTAGGTGCACCAGCACCGTCTGCATGTAGCCCTTGATCCAGCGTGACCGCTGTCGGATCCAGTTCCCGTAGGCCTTGTTGGCTTCTTCGTAGGTGGTGGAGTTGACCACGCCGACGCGATAGCCGCGTGCCGAGGCGCGGACGCCCAGATCGGCGTCTTCTGTCACGTCGTAGGGATCCCAGCCGCCAAGTTCCCGCAGGACGTCGGTACGGAAGTGGTTGCTGGTGCCACCCAGAGGGATCGGCAGGCCCAGTCGGTCCAGTCCCGGCAACATGTAGTCAAACCAGTAGGAGTACTCCAGGGTGAACATTCGGGTCAGGAAATTCTCGTTGACGTTGAAGTAATTCAACGATGCCTGGATGCAGACGGTTTCGGGACCCGCCTTGCGCATGGCCACCACGGCCTTTTTCAACTGGTCGGGCTCTGGTCGGTCCTCAGCGTCATAGATGACCAGGTAGTCGCCCCGGGCGAACTGCAGCCCGACGTTGCAGGCCTTTGGTTTGGTCTTGGGAGGGGCGTCGGGTACGACCAGCAGGTTCACGAAGTGCGGGGGCCGACTGGCGCGTGCGGCAGCAATCGTCTCGTCGTCGTCCTCTTCCAACAACACGATGATGTCAAGCTTGCCGGGCGGATAGTCCAGGCTGACCAGGTTGTCCATCAACAGGCCGATGATGTTGGCCTCTTTGTACACCGGGACCAACACGGTGTAGGTGGGCAGTTCCCGATCGGTCAGTGCGGCCACCTCGGCATCAGACACCGGTTCCACGGCTTCGTAGCGGGCCCCGGCCAACGCGACGACGAACTTAGAACACGATCGTCGCGGTGAACATCAGGTTCAGCAGGGTGATGGAGATCAGCAGGGTCGGCCGGGGGACCAGCACCAAAACGGCCAGGTAGGCGATGGCAAGAATGGCGAACACGACGAACTGCGCGCGAGTCAGAACGGTGTACCCCGACTCTTTGGGTGACCGCAGGTACAGGCCGTTGACGGCACTGTCGACCAGATGGTCGGCATGGGCCGTCGCCACGCTCCGGTCGATGTCCCACGGCGTGGTGGCGGTCCACCGGATTGACCTGGCGCCGAACTGGCGAAGTAACTGCCGACCAACGTCGTCATCGGCCTGGTCAGACGAGCACACGATCAACTGATCCCCGTCCCACCGCCACGGCACCACCTGATGTTTTAACAACCACGCAGGATCAACTGTCTTCAACAGTGCATCGTCGGGGGGTTCGGCGATCAGGTCGACGAACGGCACGTCCCACTGCTCGGCCAACGTCTGACCCAATTGCAGGCGGGTGACGAACTGCTTTGCCAACAACACGTTGCCCAGGCGTTGGCCGCTGCGCAGGGCCAGTTCCAGGGCCTCATCCCGTTGACCAGGGCCGATGATCCCCCTTTCCACAAGTGCGTCACCCAGTCGGGCCACGACTAGGCCTTGGCCGCATCGGCCCCGGCGGCGCCAGTCCCGCCGGGGGACGATGACGGGTCGCCCAGCGGCGGTCGCTCGGTCGCCACCCCGGGTCGGACCAGACGCGGGTACACAGCGGCCAACAGCAGGACCAGCAGGACCAGCGCTGCCAGGAATACGACGGGACGGTTGCGTGCCAGCCAGCCCCGGGACCCCGACCCCAGTGGCTGGGTGACGACTGAACCGTCCACCAGACGAAGGGACGTCACGCCCCCTCCGGACAGGACCGCGGTGTCGCCACGAAGCGAGAACCACCCGTCGTCTGCCACGGCAAGGCGGTCGACTATTTCTGATGCCTCAGACCCACTGGCCAGCAAGATGTCCCTGCCCTGTGCCCGGAATGCCTGCAGCGATGCGTCAACCGCGTCGCTGACCTGTAGCACCGCTTGACCGTCGCGGCCGACCACTTGCGTCCCGCCGTCTCGCAGCGGCGCCCGTAACCGATCGGTCAAGCTGCCGTCGGGGCTGATCACCACCACATCCCCATCTGCCGGGACGTCATCCACGACGTGGGGTTGCAACAACACCTCTGACATCGACTGCAGACCGGTGATTACGCCGGTCACCACATCGAGGGTGTGGATGTCATTGTCGGGGACGTAGACGGGAAGGTCGTCGAGCAGGTTCTGGGGAAAGCGCTCGAATCCGGCGGGAAAGACCTGGTTGCGCGTGAAGTCCAATGACGAACGCGGGTTGATCTGCGCAGTGAAGGGGGCCGCCCCCACCTCACAGCGACCGTCCTCGGCGGCGTTGGCGAACCGGGCCGTCACCGTGAACTCCCGCTTCAGCGACACATCCGGGATGGCGACGACCACGTCGAACTCACCACCCTGCAATTCCTCGGTCTGCAGTTGCAACCCGTCGACCAGGATTGACAACGATGCGCGTCCGTCATCGACCGGGGTGTGAGTGCCGCTCAGCCGCAGGACCACGTCCCCCGTGGGACCACCCAAGGCGGTCTGGGAGATGGGGAATGTGACGTCGTTCACACCCGGGCCCTTGGTCTGCAGTTCAGACACACCAAGGTCGACCAGGCTCAACGAGGTCCGGTCAAGCTGATTGACCTGGTCCAATTCGAGCACCGTCGTTGAGGCGACGGACGCAAGAACGGACAACTCGTTGAACAACAGTCCCAATTGATCGGGTGTGGAGCCCCTGCCGACAAGCAGGATGGGAGGATCGTCTTGGGACAAGGCCAGACCGTCGGTGTCGGGATCGATTCGGACGACCCGATCGAACACCCCCGTAGGCGTGGCATCCCCCTCTTGCACACCGATGCGGGTCGCCGCCGCACCGTAACGGTTGGTCACCCCGGCGGCTAGGACCATGGCCACGTCGGTGGCGTGTCGATCAGGATCCGGTCCTGTGACCAGCGTCACCTGCCCTGGCACGGGTCCGAAGAAGTCGTTCAATGTCTGCGGTGGACCTGGTTGCCCCTCGACCAGGATCTCGACCTCGTCAAAAGCAATCTGGCTGCCGATGGCCTCAGCCACACACTCGTTGCCGCCGCCATCCAAGGTGGACCGCAACGTCAGAGGAAAGCCTTCGCCCGACGCCAGACGCTCTGCCAGCGCTGGAACCGTCTGACTGGGTATGGCCAAAACCACCGTTTCGCCGTTTGTTTCTGAGGTCACCGTCGTGGCCGCCAGCAACTGTTCATCGGAGTACAGGCTGAGCGTGGCTGCGCTGACGTCGGGACTCAACGACACCCGACCGCGCATGGCCGTGGGCCGCAGACCGTCTGGCAAGTCGACGAACAGGGCCCGTTGCGCTGTCAAGCCGGGGAGTAGCAATTGGGAGGTGTCACCGAATGCGGCAACGGCAACGCGTCGACCGGATCCGAGGTCACCACGGCCTCGGCCGGGCCAGTGGCCAGGACGAACAGCAGCGCGACGAAGAGGAAGAACCCGGCCCGTTGCGTGCGCTCAGGTGAGAGAAATAGATTGCATGGTCACATTCACTGGAAGAACGGTGTGTGCCCATAACCTCGACGCCACACACACGCAAATGTAGCAACTTGATCACTAATGGTCACCAGGGGACCATACTTCACGGGTGGACTAGTCCTTAGAGGCCACAGGTAGAGGTGACACGGGGTCCCACGCGTGGGTTATCTACCAACGGCGTGCCGCTGCACTTGCCCACGCCGCCAAGACCACCGTGACCGAGGCCGCCGGCATCTTTGGGGTGGCCCGCCAGACCGTCCACAAGTGGCGCAACACCGCCCAGCAGCACGGCATCTCCGCGCTGATCCCCAAAGACCGCCGCAGACCCCAAGAGCCAAACGCCATGGGACCCAGGGAGGTCGAGAGCATCTTGGCCGAGGCGATCGCCCGTCCAACCCTTGGTGCCGCCTCGCTGTTGGAACCGCTGGCCGACCGGGGGGTGCACCGTTCACGCACCGGCGTGCAAAAGATCCTCAACCGCCACCGACTCGGCACCCGTGCCCAACGCGTCGCAGTCCTGGCCGGCATCACCGCTGCCACCGAGGGGCTCATCGCCCCTGAGGTCGACCCGGTCGAGTTTTGTCACTTCTCCGCTGCACCGGGCGATCTGGTGGCCCTCGACGCCTTCTATGTGGGAAAGCTCAAAGGGATCGGGCCGGTCTACCAACTGACCGCCATCGACACCCACAGCCGCTGGGCCATCGCCGACCTGGTCTGTTGCCGGGTCAACTCCACCATGACCCGCGACTTCATCCGGCTGGTGCTCAAGCGGCTGGCCTCAGTCGCCATC
>JBBSNE010000131.1:0-7309 GCA_038232815.1 Euzebyales bacterium
CACTGCCGGCGGTGTTCGCGGTGGTCTTGGCGCTCGTATCACCACGCGACCGTGGTCAACTGCGTCTGTTGGCCGTCATCGGCACGGTGGCGACCTTCGCGTTGTCCCTCGTGTTGGTGGCGCAGTTCCAGACCGGCGAAGCAGGGTTTCAACTCCAAGAAATCTATGACTGGGTGCCCGAATGGGGGGTGACCTACCGGGTCGGGGTTGACGGCATCAGCCTGCTGTTGGTGGTCCTGACCGCATTCATCATGCCGTTGGTCGCGCTGGCAGCCTGGGAACAACACGACCGGGCCAAGGGCTTCTTCATCGCGCTGCTGACGTTGGAATCAGCGCTGATCGGGGTGTTCTTGGGCTTGGATCTGCTGCTGTTCTACGTCTTCTTCGAGATCATGTTGGTCCCGATGTATGCACTCATCGGCGTCTGGGGCGGGGACAACCGACGCTACGCCTCGGTCAAGTTCTTCCTCTACACCCTGGTCGGCGGGCTGGTGATGCTGCTGGCGATCTTGTACCTCAGCTTCCAGGCCGGCGGCAGCTTCGACTACGACGTCATCCTTGCCCTTGACCTCAGCCGCACCGAACAACTGTGGCTGTTCGGTGCGTTCTTCATCGCCTTTGCGATCAAATTGCCGCTGTTCCCTCTGCACACATGGTTGCCTGACGCCCATACCGAGGCTCCGACAGTCGGGTCGGTCGTCCTGGCCGCCGTCATGCTGAAGATCGGGGGGTACGGCTTCCTGCGGTTCAACCTGCCGTTGTTCCCCCAGGCCACCGAGATCCTGGCCGAACCGATCCTGGCCGCCGGTGTCATCGGTGTGCTGTACGGCGCCTTGGTCGCGATGGTGCAGCACGACATCAAACGTCTGGTTGCCTACTCCTCGGTGGCACACCTCGGATTCGTGGCAATCGGTATCTTTGCGTTGCAGCCCATCGCCGCCAGCGGGGCGGTGGTGCAGATGGTCAACCACGGGCTGACCACCGGATGTCTGTTCCTGCTGATCGGCTTCATGTACGACCGCACCCATTCACGGTCGATCGCTGAGTACTCGGGACTGATGAAGGCCACCCCGGTCTTCGGGGGATTGTTCTTGATCGCGACGATGTCATCCCTGGCCCTGCCGGGCCTGAACGGCTTCGTCGGTGAGTTCCCGATCTTGATCGGGACCTACCAGACGGTCAGGTGGGCGGCGGTACTGGCCGCGTTCGGCGTCATCTTCGCCGCGTTGTACCTGTTGTGGGCCTATCAACGGATGTTTCACGGCCCGGTCGGCGGTCACGCCGCGACCATGACCGACCTGACGTCGCGAGAAGTTGCCGTCGTCGCCCCACTGTTGGTGTTGATGCTGGTGATCGGGTTGTATCCCGGCCCGTTGTATGACCGGGTGACCCCGACGATCGAGCAGGTCTTGGACCGGGTGGACTCCCAGATCGCGTCGGACACCGCTGCAATCGGCGACTCGGAGTAGCCCCGGTGAACATCTTGCTTGCACAGATCGACGCCTTCAGCGTCCCCGACTTCCCCTGGTCAGCGCTCAGCCCTGAACTGGTGCTGTTCGGCGTCGGCATCCTGGCGTTGCTGATCGACACCGCCGGCGTCGGCCCGCACGGCCGCCGGTCGGGCCGGGACCGACTGCACGCCTCGTTCCTGGTGGGCGGGGTGATCCTGGCCCTGTGCGGTATCGCTGTGTGGCAGAACGCCGACAACGACGCAAGCCAGGTCCCCCTGTTCGCCGGCCTGATCGCGCTGGCAGCGGTGCTGCAGTTCGCCCTGACAGGGCTGTGGAAAGACCGGCCCCGGACCCTGGGTGCCATCCTCGCGTTCTTCGGATTTGCCGCGGGTCTTGGGGTGACCATCTGGCAGTGGACGGTCTATGACGGACAGCTGGCCTCAACAGTTGATCCCGAGCAACTGTTCGTCGGCACCCAGTCGGTGTTGGGGGGCATGGTCGCGGTTGATGGTGTGGCACTGTTCAGCCGCTTTTCCATCTGCCTTGCCGGCATGATCTCCATCCCCCTGGGTTTTGCCTACATGGACGACCGGCAGATCCACCGCGGCGAGTACTACCCCCTGCTGTTGTTCGCGGCCACCGGTATGACCCTGTTGGCCTCTGCCAACGACTTGATCATGGTCTTCATCGCCGTCGAGATCCTGTCGCTTTCGCTGTACATCATGAGCGGACTGGGCAAACGTGACCTGAACTCCCAGGAAGCAGCGCTGAAGTACTTCATGTTGGGGGCGTTCTCCTCAGCCATCCTGCTGTATGGCATCGCCCTGGTCTACGGCGTCACGGGTTCGACCAACATCCCTGCCATGGGGGTGGCGTTGGCTGCCATCGGGGCGCCTACCGGCGTTGTCTCAGCAGCTTTGGTGATGATGCTGGTCGGGTTCGCATTCAAGACCGGGATGGTCCCGTTTCACTTCTGGATCCCCGATGTCTATCAGGGTGCCCCGACACCGGTCACCGGGTTCATGGCCGCCGCCACCAAGGCCGCCGCCTTCGCCGCGTTCATCCGCGTGTTCGTGGGCGCGCTGGCACCGCTGCAACTGACCTGGATGCCGGTCGTCATCGCGATGGCGGTCCTGACCATGCTGGGCGGGGCGATCCTGGCCGTGGTCCAGACCGACGTCAAACGGATCCTGGCCTACTCCGCGGTGGCACACGCCGGCTATGTCGCCATCGGTCTGGTGTCGTTGTCACCGGCGGGGGAGCAGGGCACCAGCGACGTCGGCCGCGAGGCCGTGGGTGCGATGTTGTTGTACCTGCTGATCTATGCGTTCATGTCCGTGGGTGCGTTCGGCGTCGTCGCGCTGTTCGAACGTCGGGTCAAAAAGGCGTTGACGGTGGCCGACCTGCGGGGGTTGGGACGCCGCTATCCCACGCCCTCGCTGGCCTTGGGACTGTTCCTGATCTCACTGGCCGGCATCCCCGGCACCGCCGGGTTCACCGCCAAGTTCGCGGTGTTCCGGTCGGGTATCGAAGCCGGTCAACTGGCCTTGGTGGCCGTCGCCGTGGTGTCAAGCGTCATCGCCGGTTTCTTCTACCTCCGCATCCTGGCATCGATGTTTGTGGAGGAGGAGTCGGGGCTGTCGGCACACGTTGCTGATCCGGCCCGGACGGCGCCGGCTCTGGCAACCCTCGGAGTGGTCGCCGCGGTGATCGTGATCGTCGGACTGGTGCCCGGTGCGCTGGTTGGTCTGGCCCAGCAGGCGGGTACGTTTGCCCCCTGATCATGCCTATCCCTCCCGAAGCATTCGATGACCTGACCAGACGCGGCGCCGACCGTGGCGTCGACCTGCGGCCCGGTCTGTTGGCCGTCGAGGCCCAGATGCGGGAAACCGTCCTCAGTGCCAACCCGTTCGTCGATGATGCGGCCCATCACCTGATCGACGCGGGCGGCAAGCGCTTTCGTCCGATGCTGGTGTTGTTGTGCGGGATGGCGGGGGGCGCCCAGCCGACGCATCCTGACTTGGTCAGCGCCGGTGTCATCGTCGAACTTGTGCATTTGTCCACCCTGTATCACGACGACGTGATCGATGACGCCGACACTCGCCGTGGGGCCTCCTCCACCCATGTGAAATGGTCCAACACCGTGGCGATCCTGACGGGCGACTTCTTGTTGGCCCGCGCCTCGGAATTGTCAGCCAGCCTGGGGGTTGAGGTGACCCGGATCATGGCCCGCACGATCGCAGAGTTGTGCGAAGGACAGATACGTGAGGTGCAAGGATCATTGGAGGCGGCCCAACACGGGGCCCGCCGTCACGAACCGGACATGCAGCACTATTTGGACGTGGTGGACGGCAAGACCGCGTCGTTGATCCGCACCTCGTGTCGCCTGGGCGCGTTGCTCAGCGGACAGGGGCCGGCCGCGGTCGAGGCACTGACCCGGTTCGGCCATCACCTGGGCCACGCCTTCCAACTGGCCGATGATGTCTTGGACATCGCCAGCGACCTCCAGGAGTCCGGCAAGATCCCCGGCACCGACCTTCGTGAGGGTGTCCACACCATGCCGGTGCTTCTGGCGTTGCGTCAGGAAGGTCCGGACTCGCCGTTGGCGGCGCTGCTGGAAGACCCCACCGAGGCCAACGTCATCAAGGCACTGGAGGTGCTTCGCGGCCACCCGGGTTTGGAGGCGGCGCGGGACAAGGCCCGGGCGGAGGCAGCCTTGGCCAAGGTCGCGTTGGACGATCTGGAGATCGCCGAACCTGACAGCCCGTTGTATGACGGCTTGGTCTACCTGACCGATTACGCGGCAGACCGCGCCGGTTGACCCGGCGTTTCACGGCCGGCCATGGCCGACCGCACATGGATCGGCTGACCGGCTACGGGGTACTGCGGCGGTACAGTTACTAGCCATGAATGCCTGCTGCAGACCGGCCGGATGGCTGTTTGTCGCGCTGCTGGTGGCACTGGCCGCCTGCAGCCCGACGGCCGACAAGGCTGGCTTGCCCCCCGTCGCCCAGACAGCTGTACCCGGCGACGCCAAGGTCTTGGGCGATTCGGTCGCCACCGCCGATCCCGAGGTGGCGGGCCAGGTCATCGCTGCGTTTGCGACCTACCGCAGCGGGGTCATCCAAGGCGACGGCGATGCCGTCGTCGAGGTGCTTGACCGTGACTCGCTGCACGACATGGAACGCGTCGTCGAGCTGGCGCGAAGTGCCGATGAGGAGGAGGTGCGCAACCTGCCCGCGGCAGAACAGTTGTTGGTTCTGACCTATCGGCTGCGCCCCGAGCTGTTGGAGGCCGATGATCCCTACGCCGCGTTGGTCGAGGCGGGTCTGGCCGGCCAAGACCGCTCGCTCGGCGAACTCGGAGAGGTGACGATCCTGGGGGAGGACCGGGCACTGGGCGTGGTGGTCGACCCTGCCAGTGGGGCGCAAACCCCCCTGCGTTGGAAATTTGTCCGCTCAGACGGTGCATGGAAGTTTGATCTGACCGACGCCAACCGGCTGTTGTCCCAGACGGTTGCAAACGGGGCGGGACGGGCGTCGGTAACCGTGGACGACCTGGTCGCCGCCACCGTCGTTGACCTGTCCGGTGAAGACCAGGCGACCGTCGACGCCCTGTACACCGAATCCCCCGGCTAGGACTCCGCAGGGGCAGTGGTGGCCCACAACCCCTGCTTCAAGACGTCCAACAGGGCCTGGGATTCCTCCCCAGCGGTGGTCTGCTGATAACTGAACAGCACCTCGCCGTCCACCATCGGTGCGGCTTGCTGCAATTGGCGGACCGACCCGTCGATGTCGTTCAGCCACGAACCCTGTCCTGGTGCGGTCACCACGCCTGTGGCAGTTCGCAGATCGGCGACGTAGGCCAACCAATCGCCGTGGTACGCCGCGTGCTCCCCGTCGGCGAAGTACAGCATCGGCATTGCCACATCCAGCAGTCCGTCGGCCAGCCATTCGTTCCAGGGCTGGAAGACGGTGGCGTAGGCCGCTGTGGCCTGAAACGGGCGGGCGGCGTTCGGTCCCTCCCCCCAGGCCACGAGTGCCGCGGACACCCCGACCGCCGGGTTGACCGCGGTCACCGCGTCGCGGACACGGTGCAGGATGGCGGTGGTCTGCTGACGTCTCCAGTCGCTGAACTGGACATCGTTTGGGTCGGGAATGTCGGACCGGCCCGTTTCGGCGAAGAAGCGTCGTAGTGCCGTGGGGTTGTAGCCGTACTCCACACCGGGATAGCGCAGATAGTCCAGATGCACCGCGTCGATGTCGTAGGTCGCAAGTTCTGCTGCGGTCGCCACCACCAGGTCCTGCACCGCCGGATGGCCCGGGTCCAGATACTCGCCCGGCTCCCCCTCTTCGTTCAGGGTGACCCACGTGTCGGCGGCCGCGGCATCGGGGCCATGTTCGGCATAGGTCCAGTTCACCGCGTTCGGGTTCTTGGCCGTTTCAGGCGTCCACAGCGGCATGGCGGTGAACCAGGCATGGACGCTCAATCCGCGTTCGCGGGCGCCCTCGGCGATGGTTGCCAGCACGTCCAGTCCAGGCTCGAACCCCTCGTCCCCGGCCCGTGGGAGAAACGCCGAGTCGTAATAGGCGTCGTAGCGCCTGGCCACCTCCACCACGACGGTGTTGCCGCCCGCCGCCGCCACATCGTCAAGCATGGTGTCGATGGAACGGCGGGTCAGCAGTGTGTCGTCCAGCACATGAACCCAGACGCCCTTCACGGGGGAGGGAAAGACCGGCGCCGTGTCTTCTGCTGGTAGCTCGGCCCACGCGGCAGGACCGGACGTCGCCCCCGGGAGTGGAGTCTGGGCCGGTCCGGGTGAGGCTGACAAGGGCGCGGGCACAGCTTCGGGTGCCGCCGTTTGGGGCGAGGCAGTCACGGGTTCGGATCGCAGGGACGAAACGGGGTCCGGCAGGTCCGTAGCGGCGGCAACGGTCTCCTGATGGTGTAGCGGTGTTGGAGGCGGCGGTCCGACGCGTGACGTCGACCCCCTCCCAAGGTTCAACAAGACCGCTGCAGACAGCACGGCCGCGGCCGCGACAGCCAGCTTCAACATACGACCAGAGCCAGGGTTCACCGGTCGGCCAACCTAGCGCGTTGCCGTCTTGGTCACGGATGCAACATCCACGGGTGCCGGATTGGGCAAGATCCGGTGGGGTTTCGTAGACTGGTCGCCCCGCACCCTTGGTGTTGCCGTATCCGCCCTTGACCGTCGTCGGGCGCGTGGTACGCGGGATCAGCAGGCGGCAGGCCCCACCATCCGGCCATCCGAGGAGGATCATGACGGAGTACTACGAGGCATACGGCACCATCGTCGCGGTGTTGATTGCCGGTATCGCCCTGGTGTTGGTGGCGTTCCTGCTGGGCCGGTTGGTCAGTCCGCAACGCAAATACGGCCGGTACGGCGAAAAGCCCATTGCGTTTGAGTCGGGCATCGACCCGGTCGGCTTTGGCTGGGCCCAGACGAACATCCGCTACTACATGTTCGCCTTCATGTTCGTGATCTTTGATGTGGAGACCTTGTTCGTCTTCCCATGGGCCAACTACCTCGAATCCGCGGGTGACGATCAGGGCTTCATCCTGGGCGTGATGCTGGTGTTCTTGTTCTTCGTGACCGTCACACTGCCGTACGAATTGAAAAAGGGTGTCTTGAAGTGGGTCTAAGTGATCAGGTAGACGTCCCCAAGCCCTTGAAGTTCGTGTTGAACTGGGGGCGCAAATACTCCTTGTGGGTGTACAACTTCGGATTGGCTTGTTGCGCCATCGAGTTCATCGCGGGGTCGACCGCCCGTCACGACTTCATCCGTCTGGGGGTCATTCCCTTCGCTCACGCCCCACGTCAGGCGGACCTGATGATC
>JBBSNE010000132.1:0-7297 GCA_038232815.1 Euzebyales bacterium
CCCCGGTCCAGGCAAGGATCGGAGGTCGGTTGTCAGGACTGAAGGTCCTGCTCGGTCGGATCGATCGCTTGGACCTGCAGGCAACCGATGTGCCCCTTCCGGACAGTGCGGCGGCCATCGATGTCATCACCGCCGAACTGGTCGATGTGCGGCTGACCGATCAGCAACCATCAGGCGGGCAAGGCACATTCGACGCCGTGTTGTCACAGGAGCAGGTACGGCGTGCAGTACCGGTCGACCTTGCGCCCTTGATCAGTCTGAGCCCCGACGCCCTGGTCGTGGACCTGGGATTCACCTCCTTTCCCTTACGGCCCACAGTGGCGGAAGGATCATTGCGGTTCGTGCCGATCGATGACCTGGGACCGCTGGTGGAGGGGTTGATCACCGGTGTGGGAACGATCCCCCTGCAGCTTCCCCCGGGGGTTGTGTTGCAGGATGCCGCGGTGATGGATGGTGGCCTGCGGCTGACCGGAACCGTCGACGCTGCCGAGGTGGCGGGCCAGTAGGACGGGTCAGCCATTGTGGTGCTCGGCGGCATGGTCCCTCTCGGGTGCGATGCGCTTTGTGTCCAGAGACCCCGTGCGAAAGCCGACAAAAAGCTCTCGCGAGCTCAGTCGATGTTCGGCTGTCTGGCGGTTGGGGAAGCGGTTGTCACCGGTTTGGCCGTAGTTGATGAAGGCAACCAACGCGATGCCTCCGAGGATGTTCCCTGCTGCGCTAGCCACAAAGAAGCCGAACGCCTGCCCCAGGCTGCCCTCGCCCTGCAGCACGCCGTAGAAGACCTCGCAGAATCCGGTGATGCAGTGATACAGCCCCGCTACGGGGATCAGCAACATCGTCAGGTACACCACGACGATCCGACCGATGCCTTCTCGGACGGCGTGGACCAGCCACACCATGCTGGCGACCAGAACGCCGGCGATGACCGCCCTGACGAACAACAGGCTCAACGGTTGTTGCAGCGCCTCACTGGCCAGTTGGTCGGCGACGGCCCTGATCTCCGGGTCCATGGCGTCACCGGTAGAAAACAGCCACGCGGCTGCACCGGCGCCCAGCAAGTTCGCGACCACCACGATGGACCACAGACGAAGCAGCGCGGGGATGCTGGCAAGCCGGGTCAAGACCAGCGTGATGGGGGTCAAGGTGTTCTCGGTGAACAGCTGGTAGCGCCCCAAGACCACCAAGATGAACCCGATCGGGTACAGCAGGTCACCGGGGAGGGTGCCGACAGTCCCGGTCTCGGCCCCCAGGGCCGCCCGGGCCAGGAACGTGACGCCGATCGACAGACCGGCGGCGATACCTGAGAAGAACAGGTTCTTGGGGGAGCGGCGGAACTCATCGTCAGCGGTCGCGGCGACCCGACGGAAGATGTCGTCGGCGCTGAGCATGTCCTCGACCGCCGCACCGCCCGATGGGGCGCCGGAAGCCGACTGTGGCTGCTCCTCGTCGTCCTCGGGGCGGTCCAGTGATGTTTGGGCCGTGGTGTCGGAGTGGTCGTCGGTCACCGCATGAGCGTACCCATGCGCGCCGGGGGCACCCGCGCCATTGACCTCCGTCGGGTTCGCGTCACCACACTGTGGACACCGTCGCCAAGCGCTCGGCCACATCCTGCAACTTGCTGTCCTTTGTCACCAGCCTTGTCCCCATGGCTTCGGCCGTTGCGTAGATCAGGCGGTCAGCAGGATCACCATGGAAGTCGTCAAGCTCACCGGCGGACACGGCAATGGCCGGCGTCAGCTGGGCAACTTCGACCTGTTGTGAGGTCATCAGATCTTGCACCCATGCCGTGACGGCCCGATCCAGTGACACTCGTCTCCGAGACACGAGCATGGCAACCTCCCAACACGAGATAGGGCTGATCAACACCCGGGCCGCAGCGTCGATTGCAGCTGCGGCCACTGCGGACAGTCGGTCAGAACCGGCCTGCCACCACAGCAACGCATGGGTGTCGAGAAGGATCGCGTCAGTTGTCGGCATCCCACTTGCCCCCCACCGAGAAGTAGGACTCATCGTCATCGACCAGCAGCGTCACCGATCCCATGGTGGGCTTGGCCTCCTCCAGGGGAACAAGCTTTGCGACCGGCCTGCCGTGCTTGGTCACGATGATGGTGCGGTGGGTCCGTTCGACGTCATCCAGCAGGGCAAGGCAGGTGGCCTTGAACACACTTGCTTTGACGGTGTCATGTGACATCCAGGTATGGTATCCATGGTCACTATCCATGGTCAATATACGAAAGGTGCCGATTCGAAAAAGACTCCACCGGACTTCGATAAGGTAAGCACCGGCCCATGAGTGCAAGGCAAAATACCGTCAGCCCCTTCGCGGATGCCCAGCGGGCGATGGCGCAGCGGGACTGGGCGACGGCCGTCGCAGTGCTGCGGACGCACGATGAGAATGATCCGTTGCCGGTGGTTGGGCTGGAACTGTTGGCCCAGGCAACCTATGCCAATGGCGAGATGGAAGCTGCCGTCACCACCTGGGAACGCATCCACGCCGCCCATCTTCAGACAGACGACCGGCTGGCTGCTGCCCAATCGGCATTGATGGTCGGAATGTTCTTGCTGATGGACAGCGGGATGATGGCCCCGGTCCGGGCGTGGCTGGCTCGTGCCGAACGGCTGTTGGAGGGATATGAGGACACATCCGTCCACGCCTGGGATGGGATGGTGCGGTGTTGCGAGGCGCTGATGTCAGGCGACGTCGAGGGGATGAAGCGGTGGTCAAGGGTCGCGGTGGAGATGGGCATGCGGCACGACGTCATGCCGGCGGTGGCGATCGGTCGGACAGAACACGCTCGCTCACTGATCTTCAACGGCGAGGTCGTTGAAGGCCTGGCACTGCTGGACCAGGTCGCTGTGCTGCTGCTGTCCGGTGAGGTCGATCCGTTGACCAGCGGGATGGTGTACTGCGAGCTGATCTGCGCAGCCCAGGGCCTGGCCCAGTATGACCGAGCCCAGGAGTGGACCGAGGCGAT
Organism: Euzebyales bacterium; assembly: GCA_038232815.1. Lineage (GTDB taxonomy): Bacteria > Actinomycetota > Nitriliruptoria > Euzebyales > Euzebyaceae > Euzebya. The sequence continues at coordinate 2,976 of JBBSNE010000132.1, forward strand.
GGAACGCTGGCGGCACGGCACCGCGTTCGGAGGCATCAACGGCCGCTGTAGGGTGCACCGGGCTGAGATCTTGCGTCTGCGCGGTCCCTACGACCTTGCGGAGACCGAGGCGCTGCATGCCTGTGAGGAACTTCGACCCTGGTTGCGACGCGAGTTCGGCTGGCCGTTGACCGAGCTTGGGACAATCCGGCTTCGCCGAGGCGACCTTGCGGGGGCTGAGGAGGCCTTCCTGGCGGCTCACGAGCGTGCCTGGGAACCCCAACCTGGCCTGGCGTTGCTCCGACTGGCGCAGGGGGACGTCCAGGCCGCCATGTCGCTGATCATCCGAGCGCTTGAGCATCCTGTCCTCATCCCCTCAAAGGAACGTCCACCGCAAGGCGGGCTGTGCCGGGCACCATTGCTGGACGCGCAGGTCCAGATCGCAGCGGCGGCTGGGGACGTGGAGACCGCGGCCGAGGCGGCTGCCGAACTGGGCGAGATCGCTGGGGCCTTCGGCAGCCTTGCCCTGGACGCGGCCGCCGCCCTTGCCAGCGGGCGGGTCGCCCTGATGCGTGGGCACGGAGAACGGGCGGTAGCGGCATGCGAACTCGCTGTCGCTCGCTGGTCTGATGTCAATGCCCCGTACGAAACCGCGGTGGCCCGGACGGTGCTGGCCCGGGCACTGCAGGTGACGGGTGAGGAGGCCACAGCCCAGCTGGAACGTGGCTCCGCCATAGCAACATTCACGCGCCTGGGCGCCAAAGGGGCACTGCAGGAGGAACCTTTTCGTACCGTCCAGGCGCCGTTGAGCGCCCCGCAAGGTCAGGCATGCGTGTTTCGCTGTGACGGGGACACTCGCACCATCACTTACGACTCCAAAACCGTGCTGCTGAAGGACCTCAAGGGCCTGCGCTACCTCGCCAGGCTGCTGGCCGAGCCGGGTCGGGAGTTTCACGCCGTGGATCTTGTTGCGGTGGACAACGGGGTGATGCCGCGGGGATCTCACGCTGAGAGCCCGTCCGGTGGGGTGGGGGATGCGGGTGTACTGCTGGACGAGCAGGCCAGGCGGTCCTACCGGCGCCGTCTGGATGAGGTCGAGCAGGACATCACCGAAGCGCAGGGCAACAACGATATCGAGCGGGCGGCCCGGGCCGAGGCAGACCGCGACTATCTGGTCCAAGAGTTGGCGCGTGCCGTGGGCATGGGTGGACGGATGCGACGGGCCGGGGCCCCGTCCGAACGTGCCCGCACCAGCGTCACGCATGTGCTGCAGTACGCACTGTCGCGAATCGCCGAACACCACACGTCGCTGGCCGACCACCTGGGACAGACCGTCCGCACCGGCACCTACTGCGTGTACCGCCCTGATCCCCGCGTTCAGACCTCCTGGCAGGTCTAGCCAGACTTATTAGGGGATTGTCACGACTGTGACATGGTTTCTCACGCCTAGGTGGTGACAGCACCTATGAAAGGCAGACCCATGAACACAACCGTAGACGAACTGGTCAGCACCGCCCGCGCCCGCATCCGTGGCCTCACACCAGGCTTTGTGGAGGTGGCCATCTACGGCGGACAGTCGCTGGTGGTCGACGTTCGCGAAGTGGACGAGTTGGACGAGCACGGCAGGATCCCAGGCACCCTGCATGCCCCCCGCGGCATGTTGGAGTTCTGGGCCGATCCCGCCAGCCCGCTACACCGGCCGGAGTTCGACCCGAAGCGGCCGACAATCCTCGTGTGCGCGACAGGCAGCCGATCAGCCCTGGCTGCCGAGACGCTGCAGCGGCTGGGCTACGCCGACGTCGCTCATCTTGAGGGGGGATTCCAGGCCTGGAAGGCCAGGTAGTTGGAACTGCGCAGCCTGACCACGACTGACACCAGAAAGAAGAACAGATGAACGCTGAACTGAACGAGCTGCCGCTGGAACTCGAGGCAGGAGAGTTGTTGACCCGATACGCGGAGTGGGGTGAGATGGCGATTCGATACGCGCGGGTTCCCAAGGGCACCGACATGGGACCGGTGCTTGAGGGGTTGCCCCATGACCGCTGTCCCAGCCCCCACTGGGGCATGGTCTTGGAAGGATCCGTCCACATGACCCATGCTGACGGAACCGAAGAGATCACGCGGGCCGGACAAGCCTATTACTGGCCGGCTGGTCACACCGCATGGTTCGATGAGGACACCGTCTTCTTGGAAGTTGGCCCCGTGGCCGCGATGCGTCAGTTCGGGGACCATGCCAAGGCCAAGCTCGGCTGACCGTTTTGGGAGGCTGTTGTTCTGGAGACGCACGGCTTCTCGCGTCGTCCAGTCGTTCGTCACCTGGGGGTTTGGCAAGTCGCTGCTACAGTCCGCCCGCCATACCACCAAAGATGCTCATGAACTACAAGTACCTCGGAGCGAGCGGCCTGAAAGTCAGCGAACTGTGTCTTGGGACGCTGACCTTCAGCCGGGAAGTCGATGAGCCGGCCAGCCGCATGATGCTTGACCGCTTTGTATCCGCGGGCGGCAACTTTGTAGACACCGCCGACGCCTATAACGAGGGAAACTCTGAAGAGATCCTGGGACGTTGGTTGCGTACCCAGAGCAGGGATGATTTGGTCATCGCTACCAAGGTACGTTTCGGACTTGAGGACGGTCCGAATGCCGAAGGGATGAGCCGCAAACATCTCATCCCGGCGGTAGACGCTTCGCTACGCCGTCTGCAGACGGATCACATCGATCTCTTGCAGGTCCACTGTTGGGATCCAGGTACCCCCTGGAAGAATCGCTCTCCACCTTGGACCTACTGATTACGGCCAGCAAAGTGCGTTATTTGGGTCTCAGCAACTTCGTTGGATGGCAATTGCAGAAGGCTGTTGATCTCACCCGACAACACGACTGGGAACCGATCATCAGTCTGCCGGCTCAGTACAGCTTGCTGTGTCGAACCACCGAGTGGGAATTGGCCGAAGTGTGTCGACATGACGGTCTGGGGCTGATGGCCTGGGCGCCCCTGGCCGGCGGCTGGCTGACGGGCCAGATCCAGCCGGGGCAGATGCCGCCCCAAGCGGCAGTCGAATCGCAGAGGCCGAAGAGGAACGACCGGAATCGTGGTCCAACAACGACGGGGATCGCACGTGGCGGGTACTCGGGGAACTTTTGGCGGTGTCGGGGCAGACGGGTAAGTCACCGGCCCAGGTCGCACTCAATTGGTTGGTGACGCAGGAGCCCCCGACCGTCTTTCCCGTCGTGGGTGCGGATTCGATGGAGCACCTGTATGACAATCTTGGAGCTACTGGCTGGCAGCTTTCACCAGAGCACCGTGCCCGTCTTCAGCAAGCCAGCGCACCCGACCCGGTCTACCCTTACGACTTTGTCAACCGGCCCAGCCACCTTCGCTGACGGATCAACGGGCTTCACCAACGTGACCGGAGATCGATGCCGCGGTCTTTTGAATCATTACGCCGAGCGCGTCCTCGGTGTAACCGGCGGCTGTCAACCGCGACGTTATCTCAGTCAGGCTGACCGCTGCGACGACCTGACCGCTGAAATCCCGCACGGCTGACGCGACGCACGTGACGCCCTCGGAGATTCCTCATTGTCGACGGCGTATTGAACTTGATGGTAGTGATCCAAGTCGCGACAAAACTGTTCTACGGAGCGGCGGGTGCGAGCCGTCACGGCTGTGAACGCATGATTCTCCAGCCAGCGTTGACGGTCGACGTCATTCATCTCGGCCACCAAGACCTTGCCCATCGCCGTGGCGTGGGCCGGCATCGCCGCTCCCACATACGTCTCCAGCCGCACGGGCTGGGAGTAATCCTGGACCTTCTCCACATACACAATGTTGTGACCGTCCAAGACCCCCAGATTGCAGGTCACGTGTAGTTCACGCGCCAGCTGTTGCATTGGCGGACGCGCCAGACGGCCGATGTTGAACCGTTGTCGGGAAGAATTGGCCAACGCCAGCAGACGGCTCCCCAATGAATACCGGCCAGCCCCATCCCGTTCCAGCAACTGTTTGTACTGCAGTGTGTACAGCAGCCCGTACACACTGCTTCGCGGCAACTCGAGGCTGGACGCGATACTGCCTGCTCCAATCGGTTCTGCCGACGCCCCGACATGGGTATTTTGTTTGACTGGCCGTAAATCTTGGTCACGGCGGTGCGCGAGGGGGGATTTGAACCCCCACACCCTTGCGGGCACTAGGACCTAAACCCCCTAATGGGGTTTCCGCCTGTGTCCCCAGTGCTCCGAATGTGCACCTGACCTGCCGGTATCACTGTCCGTGAAGAACGGCCGGAATGTCGCGGACACCCGCGGTCAAGGGTTCTCGTGGTCACGGCGTGGTCACGAGACCGGGACTC